>PMJA01000325.1:0-129 GCA_003158415.1 Methylobacter sp. | reverse complement strand
GCAGTGATGCCCGAACGTGGGAACGATGAAATTTGCTCAACTTATTTCGTATACATATTTCTATCCGGAGCGGAGCTTTGAAAATCACTCCCTGGCATCCCGAAGCTTGATGCCTTCGGCAATCAATTT
>PMJA01000040.1 GCA_003158415.1 Methylobacter sp. | reverse complement strand
TGAATAAGTCACGGCTTTACCGGCCACCATGGAAATCATCACGCCGCGCTGGCGATTGCCTACTTCACCAGCTTTCATCGGGCCGTAATGGTCAAATACATGATAAAGCAGGCCGGAACCTGAAGTTGCCGTCATAAATTCGGTTTGGAAGCCGATCAAGCCGCGTGACGGCATCATATATTCCAGACGAATGCGACCCTTGCCGTCCGGCACCATATTGGTCAAGTCGCCTTTACGCTCGCCCAGTTTTTCCATGATAGTGCCCTGGTGCTCTTCCTCCACCTCGATAGTCACCGTTTCGAAGGGTTCGCATTTTTTACCGTCAATTTCTTTGATGATAACTTCCGGGCGCGATACGCCCATTTCAAAACCTTCGCGGCGCATATTCTCAATCAGCACGGACAAATGCAATTCGCCACGGCCAGACACTTTAAATTTATCAGGATCGGCCGTGTCTTCAACCTTTAAGGCAACGTTATGTTGCAATTCCTTGTCGAGCCGGTCGCGTATTTGCCGGGTGGTAACGAATTTACCTTCTTTACCGGCAAAAGGTGAGTTGTTGACCTGGAAGGTCATGGTCACGGTAGGCTCATCTACCGACAGCGGCTTCATGATTTCCACGGCGTCGGGATGGCAGATGGTGTCGGAAATTTCCAGCTTTTCAATACCGGCAAAAGCGATAATATCGCCGGCGCGGGCATCAGAGACTTCAACACGCTCCAGACCATGAAAACCATAAATCTGTAACATGCGCCCCTTGCGCTCTACACCTTCGCGATTGACTATAGTCAATGGTTGGTTGGGCTTGATGCTGCCACGTTGAATACGACCGATGCCGATAACGCCGACATAAGTGTTGTAATCCAGACTGGAAACCTGCATTTGGAACGGGCCGTCCATGTCGACGGGCGGCGGACTGACTTTTGAAACGATGGTTTCAAATAACGGAGTCATATCGCCTTCGGTTATGGTGTGTTCCAAACCGGCATAGCCGTTAATGGCCGACGCATAAACAATAGGAAAATCCAATTGCTCATCGGTTGCGCCCAAACGGTCGAATAAATCAAACGTTTGATCGACAACCCAGTCAGGACGCGCGCCCGGACGGTCGATCTTATTGATAACCACGATCGGTTTCAAACCCAAGGCAAAAGCTTTTTGGGTGACAAAGCGGGTTTGCGGCATAGGGCCGTCAACCGCATCCACCAGCAACAAGACCGAATCCACCATCGACAAAACCCGCTCCACTTCGCCACCGAAGTCGGCATGGCCCGGCGTGTCAACGATATTGATGTGATAACCGTTCCAATCCAGCGCGGTGTTTTTTGCCAGAATGGTAATGCCACGTTCTTTTTCAATATCGTTGGAATCCATCATCCGCTCGGTCACTTTGGTATGAGCGGCAAACGTACCCGACTGTTGTAATAGCTTATCAACCAGGGTCGTCTTGCCATGGTCAACGTGGGCGATAATGGCGATGTTTCTTAATTTTTCGATCACTTTTTGTGTACTCTAAGGGTTTATAAATAAGTATAGGGTGCGTATCACGCGCCCTTTGAAACACGTAAGGCGTATAAAATACGCCTTACGTGGATGAGTCAAGATAATGTGGGCAAAGGATAGGATGGTGGCACCATCAAAACTGTCATAGGGCATGTCGGCAAGACCCGATGCAATTCAGGCAGGATAAAAGCTTAACCTTGCTCCCAAGGCAAGCCCTCGTAGCGCCAGCCGCCAAGATGACCCCGATGCTGCTGCTGATCCAAAGGGCCTTCAAAACCGTCAATAATATTGATTAACCGCGAAAAACCGGAAGCTTCCAGCGCTTTTGCAGCCTCCAGTGAACGCTGTCCGCTACGGCACAGCAATAAAACCGGAGCCTTTTTATCAGGTACGTGGCTTTCGACCTCGGCAACAAATGTCGGGTTAAGCTGCCAATCAGGCGCTTCTTTCCAGGCAATATGAATGGCGCCCAAGGGATGCCCGACAAAAGCATGTTCAATTTTTGTCCGTACATCCACCAAAACGGCGCCTGTGTTTTGTTGCAACAAATTCCACGACTGTCGTGGATTTAAATTTTCTATCATGGTATTAACTCACACCTTACATTTTTTTTCCGACAAACTGAACCTCATTTCTTAAACCCCGTAGCGGATTGCCGATCAACCCGTTTTCTCTGTAAAAAACTGCCCTCAACGGAGAAAAAAGAGCCAACAGCTCATTACAGACTAGCAGATAATCGGGGTTATTGGGCGGTCTCGGACTGGTTTTTTCCCGAGTAAAAGTCTGATAAAAAAGCAATCCATCCGGTTTAAGTGCACCTATTATCGCATCACTTAGAGTACGGTCAAGAAATCGACTCACAACGATGACATCAAAACTGCATTCAGTAAAGCTATCGGCCTCTATTTTTTGCTGGCAGGCATTGATATTTAGCCCTTGCCGAACGGCCTGGGCCGTTAATTTATCGATAGCGACAACAGAAATATCCCAGGCAGTCACCGCCAACCCCTGCTTTGCCAAAAAAACGGCATTAGCGCCCAAGCCGCAAGCCAAATCCAGCGCCGTTCCGATCGTCGGCAGCAAAAAATCATTGTCAGTCAAAACCTGTGCCGCAGGATAACATACTGGATCGGACTGATTATAAATAGAATTCCATTTGCTCATCATCGTCTCCATTATTCGGTTCCCGGCATACTTACGCGATCTTGCAGCCACGCCTGCAGAAAATCCATAAATCCTTTGACCTTGGCGGATAAATATTTTCTATGCGGATAAACCGCATGTATATCCAGGGGCGGTAATGGGTAATTTTCCAGCACTACTTTCAGTGTGCCGTTTTCAATATCTTTGCCGACTATGTAGGTAGGCAACATCACCAATCCCAAGCCGTTAATGGCCGCAATCCGAATCGGGTGAGCCGCATTAGCCTGCATACGCCCGGAAACCATGACCGCCTTAAACCCCACATCACTTTTAAATTGCCATTTATTACGCGGCGAAACGGCCCAATTGACCAGGCAACTGTGCCCTGCCAAATCTTCCGGCGTCTGCGGAATACCATAACGCTGCAAATAATCCGGTGAACCGCAAACTACCAGCGATGAACTGGCCATTTTCCGGGCCACCATGCTGGTGTCATCCAAAGCTCCCAAGACGATGGCAACGTCTATACCTTCGTCAATCAGGTCGCCCGGACTGCCCTGTAAAACCATCTCAATTGTTAAATCCGTATGTATCTTTAAAAATTCCGCCACCGCACGCGCAATATGGGTCGCGCCGATAGCTGGCGGCGCACTGATTTTCAACAATCCCCGAGGTTCCGTCTGCAAATGCGTCACAGCGGACTCCATTTCATCAACATCAAGCAACACTTGCTGACAACGCTCAAGATATGACACACCGACATCGGTCAGACTTAAACTACGCGTAGTCCGGTTGATTAATCGCGTACCCAGGTTGCCTTCAAGCTGCATAATATGCTTGGTCGCCATGGCTCTGGAAATTCCCAGCTCACGGGCGCCACCGGCAAAACTTCCGGCTTTGGCGACGCGAACGAAAACGGTCATACTCGTTAATTTATCCA
>PMJA01000399.1:8478-8651 GCA_003158415.1 Methylobacter sp. | reverse complement strand
GTAAGTTATTTTGTATAAAAGCAACAAAAAAAATAGTGCTGGCCAGTCAATAAATTTATGATTTAATGCAGGCTGCGACCGCAATGACTGCCGTCCTCTTTTTAGCCCAGACATCCATGCAGGAACAGCGACGTTGTTTGCCGCGCCCAGGCTTCGATTTCAACTTCGTCGGG
>PMJA01000399.1:4714-8431 GCA_003158415.1 Methylobacter sp. | reverse complement strand
AACTGCGTGGCAAGATCCGGAAAATGTAACGATTCGCCTATCAGCATGGCGCGTATGCGCACGGCGTCCGGTCGCGTGATGCTGTACAGAAACTGCTTTGCGAAAGTCACCAGCGCCTCCTCCGGCTTTTCTTCCATGACGTTCTCATCCGACAGAATCGTGACCAGCGGATCGCTGCAACGCTTGATCACGGCGCCGAACAGTCCCGCCTTGCCGCCGAACTGACTATAAATCGTGCGCATGGACACATGGGCGTCTCTGGCGATGGTTTCCAGGCTGAGATTGCCGTAGCCGTATTCAAGGAAAAGCTTGAAAGCGGAGTCCAACAATCGGTCGCGACTTTGGAGTTCCTCGCCCTTACGGGGGCGTCCGCATTTAATCATCTGTACATTCATAAAATTTAGTTGATTCGGGCTATTATCATACCGTGAATTAAATGGTAATATATTTTACCATTTATTGTGTCTTTTCAAGAGAAGGTTTGAGGGATGAACAAAGAAACGCCTATCGCAGCAGTCAGCCAACGTCCGAATCTACGAAGGGGCGCGCGGCAGCACCGGCTATCGGGTCTGTCTGCCCTGGTCGCCCTGATGATGATCGGCTGTGGAAACCCGGCCGATCCCGGCGCTAAATCCGCCCAACCGCCTTCGCCCGCCGTCAAAATTGCCCGGCCTTGGGCGCAGGATGTCACCGAATGGGACGAATACACAGGCCGTATCGAAGCGGTGAGTTCGGTAGATGTGCGTGCGAGGGTCAGTGGCTATTTGGAGAAAGTGAACTTCAAAGCCGGTGCCAAGGTAAAAAAGGGCGATCTTTTATTCCTGATCGATCCCAAGCCGTTTAGCGCCCAGTTGCAATACGCCGAAGCGGAACTGGAGCGGGCCAAAGCCAAGCGCGAATTGGCCCAAAACGACCTGGAGCGGGCCGAGCGACTGTTCAGCGGCAAAGCGATTTCAGAAGAAGAGCATGACGCCCGTAGCAAAGGCTCGCGTGAAGCCGTGGCGGCGGTTCAGTCTGCGGAGGCTAATGTTTACACGGCCAGGCTGAACCTGGAATTCACCAAAATACGCGCGCCGATAGACGGGCGCATCGGCCGTGAGCTGATCACCGAGGGCAATTTGGTAGGCGGCGGTGGCGCCGATGCCACGCGTTTGACCTTTATCGTTTCTATAGACCCGGTCTATGTTTATGTGGACGCGGATGAGCGCTCGGCGCTGAAATACCGGCGTCAGTCCGGGCAAGACGGCAGCAGCGGGACGTCCTCCGGGCAAACGCCGGTGCAATTGGCGGTCGCTGACGAGGCCGGTTTTCCCCACGAAGGCCATCTCAATTATATTTCGCCGCGTGAAGATACAACCACCGGCACGGTGACATTGCGTGGTGAATTCCCTAACCCGGACGGTTTGTTGAGTCCCGGTTTTTTCGCCCGCATGCGGGTGCGCGGCAATGCCCCTTATCCGGCTATTTTACTGCCGGATAAGGCTATCGCTACGGATCAGGCGCAACGATTCGTGTGGGTGGTTAACTCGGAAAATCAGGTGGAATATCGCAAGGTGTTCCTGGGCGCTCATATCGGTCAGTCGCAGGTGATCACGCAAGGGTTGAAGTCGGATGAATGGGTGGTTATCGAGGGTCTGCAAAAAGTCAGGCCCGGCGGTAAGGTGAATCCCGAACGTATTTCGCTTGCCGAGCTTCAAGGCGGGTTGAGACGATGAATCGATTCGCCCATTTTTTTATCGACCGGCCGATCTTTGCCGCAGTATTATCTATCCTGATTGTCCTGGTCGGCGGCCTTGCGCTGATTACGCTGCCAGTCACCCAATATCCCGAAATAGCGCCGCCCACCGTGGTTATCAGCGCGACCTACGCAGGTGCGAACGCCCAGGTGGTGGCCGAAACGGTGGCCACGCCTATCGAGCAGGAAGTGAACGGCGTCGAAGACATGCTGTACATGTCGTCGCAATCCACCAACAGCGGCAGCATGGCCTTGACCATTGCCTTCAAACCGGGCACAAACCTGGACAAAGCACAGGTGCTGGTGCAAAACCGGGTATCGCTGGCCGAACCCCGATTGCCTGAAGAAGTTAGGCGGCAGGGCATCAGCGTAAAAAAACGCAGCCCGGACTTGAGCGTGGTGGTCAATCTGGTATCCCCGGATAAACGCTACGATAGCGTGTACTTGAGTAATTACGCGCTGCTACAAATCAAGGATACCTTGGCGCGCTTGCCGGGCGTGGGCGATATTGTGGTGTTCGGCGCCCGCGACTACAGCATGCGCCTGTGGCTGAATCCCGAGCAGATCGCTGCGCGGAATCTGACCGCCGGCGACGTGGTCAATGCCATCCGGGATCAGAATGTTCAGGTAGCCGCTGGCGTTGTCGGTCAGCAACCCGGTGAGACTACCGATTTTCAATACACCATCAGCACGTTGGGACGACTGATGGAGGCCGAACAATTTGCCGATATAGTCATTAAAAAAGGCGCCGACGGACAGGTAACAAAGCTTAAAGACGTGGCCCGCATCGAGTTGGGCGCGAAAGATTACAACTCGGGATTGCTGCTGGATGGCGAGCCTAGCGTTGGCCTCGCTATTTTCCAGTTGCCGGGTTCCAACGCGCTGGATACCAAAAAAGCCGTGGTAGCAGCCATGCTAAAGTTGAAGGCGCACTTCCCGGACGGCCTGGATTACAAAATGGTTTACGACACCGTGGTGTTTGTGCAGCAATCCATTGATGCGGTGATCAAGACGCTGTTCGAAGCGCTGTTACTGGTGGTGATCGTGGTCGTGGTGTTTTTGCAAAACTGGCGCGCTACCCTTATTCCTCTGCTGGCCGTGCCGGTGTCTTTGATCGGCACGTTCGCGGTGATGTCGGCGATGGGTTTGTCCCTGAACACCTTGTCGCTGTTCGGGCTGGTGTTAGCTATCGGCATCGTTGTCGACGACGCCATCGTCGTGGTCGAGAATGTGGAGCGCCATATCGCCACCGGCTTATCGGCCAGGGACGCAACCCGTAAGGCTATGGGCGAGGTGGTGGGTCCCATTGTCGCCACGGCGCTGGTTTTGGTTGCCGTGTTTGTGCCTACGGCTTTTATCACCGGCGTTTCAGGCGCTTTTTACAAACAATTTGCGCTGACCATAGCCGTTTCTACGGTAATATCGGCGTTCAACTCGCTGACCCTGAGCCCGGCATTGTGCGCATTGTTGCTGGATCGCGCCCATGGCAACAAGGATAAGCTGACGCAGTTGATCGATTTCCTGTTCGGTTGGTTTTTCAACGGTTTCAACCGCTTTTTTGATAGTTTCAGCAAAGGCTATTCCCGGCTGGTCGGAAGGCTTATCCGCATGACGGCAGTGGTGCTGATACTCTATGCGGGGTTATGCGGGCTTAATTTCCTGGCGTTTGAAAAAGTCCCTACTGGCTTCATTCCGCAGCAAGACCAGGGTTATCTGATCCTATATGCGCAATTGCCGGATGCCGCCTCGCTGGCGCGCACCGAGGCCGTGGTGAAACAGGCGACAAAGATTATTCTGGACACCGAAGGCGTCAATCATGTCAACGCCTATTCCGGGTTTTCTATTTTAAGCGGTGCCAGCCAGTCCAACGTCGCCACGATGTTCGCCACGCTGGACGGCTTCGACCAGCGGGCGGGCCATCCCAAGCTGTATGCCAATGCCATTATTGAAGACCTTAAGAAACGTCTCTCCAAGGTGGACGA
>PMJA01000399.1:0-4613 GCA_003158415.1 Methylobacter sp. | reverse complement strand
AAGTCTATGGATGTGCCCTTGAAAGACGTGTTCGATACTTTACAAATTTATCTGGGCTCGCTCTATGTCAATGATTTTAACCGCTTCGGCCGGACTTACCAGGTCATGGCGCAGGCCGATTCCGAGTTCCGTATGAAGCCTGAAGATATCGCCAAACTGAAGACCCGCAATCTTCAAGGTGGTATGGTGCCGCTGGGTTCGCTGGTCGATGTGCAGGAAATTAACGGGCCGGATAAGATTACCCGCTACAATATGTATCCGACGGCGGAAATTAACGGCAGCACTCTACCGGGCATCAGTTCCAGCCAAGCTATCGATACGATGAATAAGCTGATGACGAAGGAGCTGCCGCCGGGATTCGATTTTGAATGGACCGAGCTTAGTTTGCAACAGGTGTTGGCCGGAAACGTGGCGCTGCTGGTTTTTCCGCTCAGTGTTATTTTCGTGTTTTTGGCGCTGGCGGCTCAATATGAGAGCTGGTCGCTGCCGTTTGCCGTAATCCTGATCGTGCCGATGTGCATACTATCGTCAATGACCGGCGTGTGGCTGAACAACATGGACAACAACATCTTTACGCAGATAGGCTTTATCGTACTGGTGGGCTTGGCCAGCAAGAATGCGATACTGATCGTGGAATTTGCCAAGCGACGGCAAGAGAGCGGTCTAAGCCGTTTTGATGCCGCCGTAGAGGCGGCGCGAATCCGGTTGCGTCCTATTTTGATGACGTCGTTTGCTTTCATCATGGGCGTGTTCCCGCTGGTAATCGCAAAAGGCGCGGGGGCGGAATCCCGTCAGTTGCTGGGTACCGCCGTGTTTAGCGGTATGCTGGGCGTGACCTTGTTCGGCCTGCTGTTGACGCCGGTTTTCTATGTGGCGGTACAAGCCTTTGGGCAACGCTTGCGACCGTCCCGATCCAAGACCGACAAAGTGCTGCCGCAAGAGACTGAGTTATGATTAAGCGTAGAGCGACATCCTGCCTAGCCATCATGACCATTAAGTTAAGTAACTTAATGGCCGTGCGCCTGATCATGTCCTTGCTGGGCGCTACGCTACTGAACGCCTGCGCGGTCGGCCCGGACTATAAAATGCCGGTAACCGGTGTGCCAAAGACATTCAGCCAAGCCGCTGCCCCCGAATTTTCAGGGCAGAGCATAGAAGTCGTCTGGTGGACGCTGTTTCAGGATAAAGAATTGACCGGGCTGGTCGAGCTAACCCTGCAACACAACTTTGATCTGGAAGCCGCTCAAGCCAATATACGCGAGGCACGGGCGCTTTATTTGCAAGCGGTGCTGAATTTGGCGCCTGTCGTCACTGCGCACGCCAATTATAACTATCAGAAACGCAGCGTCGGGGCTTTGAACAACCTGTCTTACGCGCCGCGCGTATTGCAGCTCTACAATGCCGGTTTCGATGCGCTATGGGAGATCGATATCTTCGGTCGGGTGCGTCGCACCGTAGAAGCCAGCAGCGATCAGGTCGAGGCGCAGGAAGCTACGCTACGCGATCTCAGTGTCAGCCTGATCGCCGAAGTGGCTAGAAATTATTTCGAATTGCGCGGACTGCAAAACGAGTTGGCGGTGGCGAAAAAGAATGCCGAAAATCAAAGCAAAACGCTGGAAATAACCCGTATGAGGCTTGAGGGCGGGCGAGGTACGGAACTCGACACCTCCAGGGCAGCAGCCCAACTCGATTCCACGCGGGCCATCATTCCGCCGCTGGAAAGCGCCATGTACAGGACTATGCACCGGCTTAGCGTATTGACCGGCCAGCTACCCGGCGCGTTGACTCAAAAGTTGTCCCAGTTTGCGCCGTTGCCGAAGATTCCGGAAACCATACAGATCGGCAATCCGGCGGAACTGTTGCGCCGTCGGCCCGATATACGCACAGCAGAACGGTTGCTGGCCGCCGCCACCGCAGGTATTGGCGTTGCTACCGCCGACCTTTTTCCGCGCGTCACCTTTGTAGGCACTGTCGCGCTTGAGGCCAGCATGTTGTCGGCCGTAGGCGGCGCAGGCTCGGACACTTATGCTTTAGGCCCTAGGATCAGTTGGGCTTTTCTGGATATGGGGCATGTTTATGCGCGTATCAAAGCCGCCGACGCGAGCGCGGATGCCAGTTTGGCGCAGTACCGGCAGACGGTGCTGGGCGCATTGGAGGAAACCGAAAATGCGCTGGTGAACTACAATCGCGAACGGGCGCGCCGGGCATTATTAGCTTCGGCAGCCCATTCCAGCCTGAGAGCCGAGGAATTGGCGCAATTTCGTTTCAAGGAAGGCGTCAGCGATTTTTTGACGGTGCTGGATGCCCAATTGCGCCTGTTGCAAGACCAGGAGCGCCTGGCGCAGAGCGAAACCGCCACAGCGACGGCGTTGACTGCGCTGTACAAAGCGTTGGGCGGCGGCTGGGAGACGGTTGCCAGATCGGATAACTAGCCTGTTATAAAACACACTCAAGGTAACTCGAAAATAATAAACCCGGCCATAAATATGAAAATAGAAACAATTAAGCGTGTGTTACGGGTTATGTGTTTACTGTTGCTGGCGGGTTCGTTATCCGGGTGTATGTACTGGATACGGGCTTACCAGACTTATCTGCAGATGGGTGAATTCGACCGTTATTTTACTGTTGTTAGCGCCGATGAATTTACCTTGCAATTTAAAGAACCCATTCTGTATAGCAAGGATTTTGTTTCTTTATCCAGGTTATATGCCAGTGAAGATATTCCTACGCCGGAAGGCAGACGCTGGCGTTACTGGTTTCGTAAAGTTGATGCCAACAATAAACTGATTGTTCCGGAGATACATTTTTACTCTGATTTAAATTTTAATAAAGAAGGAAGACTTACCGCCTGGTCATTTTCGTCGTTATTTTTGCAAATAGCTCCGCCGAAATTTTTAGAGGTTTCTTTACGCTCTATAGGGGGCGCTGAAATTGATAAAGAAAAACAACAACTGCGAGCCAACAGTAAGTTATTAGCTAAAATTTCTAACGATTTGCCAAAAAAACCGGCTGTTTTGGCGCAATTAGGCGCCCCGTTGGAAATTAAAGATGAAGGCGATACTGAACTCTATATGTATCACTTCTTGCTGGAAACGCCTCATATAGAAAAAGGCTATGAAGATCGGGCATTGAATGAGGTCACGATCCGCTTTGATAAAAAGACGCAAGAGCTGATCGGAATGAGCGGGCGTTTTGCCGGCCTTAAAGTGTCCATTGATTATCGAAATTTTCTTAATGATCCCTCCAAGGAGTCGTTTTAGTAAAGAATATCGTGCTCCGTCTCAAAACTGTTAAAATCTCCCCACTTTTAACATAGCCTTACGACTACGATGACTACAAAACCGACTAAAGATCTGGAAACTTTCGATAATCCGCAACCGGGCCGCGATTATACGATACGCATTGATATTCCCGAATTCACTTGTCTTTGTCCAAAGACGGGCCAGCCAGATTTTGCAACCATTCAAATTGAGTATGTGCCCGCCGCACTTTGTGTTGAATTAAAAGGACTTAAACTATACATGTGGTCATTTCGTGATCAAGGCGCATTTCATGAAGCGGTTACCAATGAAATTCTCAACGATCTCGTTGAGGCAATAGCGCCTAATTTTATGCGTATTCGTGCTGAGTTTAATGTACGAGGGGGTATCTACACCTCTGTTGTTGTTGAGCATAGAAACAGCGATTGGGAAGCGCCGGAATTAGTTAATTTACCTTAATTCGCCTCTTTTTCCTTTTTAAGCTGTAGGTCGGGTTAGCGATAGCGTAACCCGGCATCTAGCCACAGCTGTCGATTTACGCTGCCAACCCGACTTACAAGTAATTGCATATTCATGACTATTAAAGAAGCATTAACCACTTTACCCCAGTACATTTTACCGCATCATGCCTTGTCAAAAATGATGAGTAAACTGACGCATTGCGAAAATAAGGCCTGGAAAAATCTGTTTATCAAGCAGATCATAAGGCATTACGGGGTCAACATGAATGAGGCACTAGAACAAGATATCAATGCCTTTAAAAGCTTTAACCACTTTTTTACCCGTGAACTTAATCCCGATGTCAGGCCTTTAGCTACTGAACGAAATGCCATCGTGAGTCCTGCTGATGGCGTGGTCAGTCAGGCCGGTAACATTACCGAAGGTAAAATATTTCAGGCTAAAGGTAAAAGCTATACGGCGACCGACTTGTTGGGTGGCAGCCTTGAGCGTGCCGAACCTTTTAATAATGGCCTGTTTACCACTATTTATCTTTCACCTAAAGATTATCACCGACTGCATATGCCTTTGACGGGTAGGTTAAGAGAAATGGTGCATATTCCCGGTCGATTATTTAGCGTGAATACGGCAACCACTAATTCCGTTCCCGGATTATTTGCCAGAAATGAACGCGTCGTCGCCCTGTTTGATACCGATGCCGGCCCGATGGCGCTGGTGCTGGTCGGCGCCATTTTTGTATCCAGCATAGAAACCGTCTGGCACGGCGTCGTTACGCCGCCGAGCATCAACTCAGTGCAGACCTGGCGCTATCAGGAAAATGCACCGGTGCTAAAAATCGGCGAAGAAATGGGCCGTTTTAATATGGGTTCTACCATTATTGTTTTATTCGGCAAC
>PMJA01000158.1:2685-2893 GCA_003158415.1 Methylobacter sp. | reverse complement strand
CGTTGAGCCGGTAGTACAAATCCTGCCTGAATTCTTTCGTTGCAACTTGTTTGTTCAGATCGGAGTTGGTCGCGGCGATAATGCGGACATCGACGTTATAAGGCTTGATGTCGCCGACGGCAAGACATTCGCCGGACTCCAAAAAGCGTAGCAATTTCGCCTGAATTGACATGGGCAAGGAGTTGATCTCATCGAGAAACAACGTGCC
>PMJA01000158.1:0-2646 GCA_003158415.1 Methylobacter sp. | reverse complement strand
ACTTCTTTGCCGGTGCCGGTTTCGCCCTTAAGCAATACCGTGACATCGGTAGCCGCAACCATTCTGGCGCTGCGAATTAAGGAATCCAATGCGGGAGATTGACCGATGATCGATTTAAAATGTCCCATAGTATAGTCTCTCAATGTGTTGCTGTATGTGTTGTAAATGCCATCGGATTAAGCCACGGCAGCGTGGCCAACAGCGCCAGCGCGATCATAAACAGGCCGATAGCCTGTTTAAAGCGCTGCATTTGCGATAGCCGGGTTAATATGTGCGTCATTATACCGACTCCCATGATCGCAGGTAAAGTCCCTAAGCCAAAAGCCAGCATAGTGAGCGCGCTTTTACTGACATCGCCCGCTGTTGCCGCCAGCGCTAAAGCGGCATAGACCAGGCCGCAAGGCAACCAGCCCCAGACCATGCCGAAAAGATAGGCTTGGGTGTGGCTTTTTACCGGTATCAGTTTCCGTCCGTAGGGTTCTATGAGTTTCCAAAAATGTGTGCCGACTTTTTCAATATAGGCAAAGCGCGGAAACCAGCCGGCGATATAAAGTCCCGCACTCGCCATGATAGCGGCCGATATTAATTGTAAAACCCGGTGTCCATGGGCTTCGCCCAGAGGCATAGTCAATAAAACCTCAATAACACCTGTTAATGCACCGGCTATCGTGTAACTGGTGATCCGGCCAAAGTTATAATTAAAGACAAAAGGCAGCAGTCGTTTTTTATTGTTGCGTATAGCCGGACTGAGACTTAAGGTTAATGTGCCGATAATCGAGCCGCACATGCCTATGCAGTGCATGCTGCTGAATAAGCCCATGACAAAAGCGACCAGGTAAGAGGACGTAAAAGCGGGATCAAATGTCATGAGTTTAGATAAAAAGTTAAAGGTAAATGGCAAAAGGTTAAATTCGCCAGGACTTAAGTGTGCGTATCTCTTATCTTAATGGCCTGAAAATTGGGCAAGAATCTGCTCCTGAATTTTTTCAGCCATGGCTTTGCGATTGTTAGCATCACGTATAGGTCGGCCTACGACGATATAATCAGCGCCGTTCTGGAAAGCCATTTCTACGCTGACCACGCGTTTTTGATCGTCATCTTCGCGATTATCGACAGGTCGTATGCCGGGGGTAATGACCAACAGCTTATGGCCGAGTTCTTCCCTGAGCATGGATACTTCCAGTCCTGACGAGACGATGCCGTCGCAGCCGATTTGCAAGGCGCGTTTGGCGCGCGATAACACCAGTTCGCGCACATCGCACTTAAAGCCTAAGTCGTCGAGGTCGCCGCGATCCAAACTGGTTAAGGCGGTGACGGCCAGCACTTTAAGATCACCTTTTTCTTTGGCCGCAGCTTCCATAATGGCGTCGTTGCCGTGAATAGTGGCAAGATCGACGCCTTTACTGCTTAATGCTCTGATAGCACGGCCTACGGTAGCCGGTACATCAAAAAACTTCAAATCGACGAATACTTTTTTATTGCGTTGTTTTAGCCACTCGATAAAACCAAAATAATCGCCCGACATAAACAGCTCCATGCCGACTTTGTAAAAGATCACCGAGTCGCCGAGTTCTTCCACTAAAGCCTGGGCTTCGGGTATGCTGGGAACATCCAGCGCCATAATCAAGCGTTCACGGACAGGGATTGGTTTGGTTGATATGAATGACATAGGTGCTTCGTTTAAGTTAAAAAAGGTGATTATTTTGTGGTAAAGGCTAAAGGCTAAGAATATCCTTCCGAAGTTTAGGTTTTTTTCACCTTTCGTCTTTAGCCTTTCATCTCATTCGGTTTTTAATCCCGCTTTATCCCAAGCGATGATGCCGCCATCCATATTATAAACGTTGCTAAAGCCTGCCGACTTTAACAAATCCAAAGCTTTTGCGGAGCGTCCGCCAGATCGGCATTGCGTAATTACAGGGCTGTCTTTGTAGGACTTGAATTCCGACAAACGGTCATTTAACTGCCCTAATGGAATATGGATAGCGCCCGGTATGTGCTGTGCATTCCATTCGCTGTCTTCACGCACATCGACTATGACGGCTTTTTGCCCGGCGTACATCGCCGAAGCTTCCTGGGGCGAGACCGATTCGATACCGGCCCTGGCGGACGCACATCCCAACATTAAAATGATAAAACTTAAGCGGCAATACTTTAATATACGCATATAAATCTCCCGAATAATGAACGGAGCCAGGGTGCAGTAATGTTATGATCACTCACCTTTAATGGCTCAGGTTTTATGACGTTTACAGATCCGCAACAACGACAGGTGGGTATATGTTACCGGAACTTGTTTTAACAGTGAATGTTAATATCAGCAAATAGACAATACACGACACTTATGAACTCAACACTGATACAAATGACCTTGTTAATGGCTTGCGGCGTAGGGTGGCGATTGCTTAGCCCAGCCGGGCTGACGGCTGAGCAAACCCGGTTGGTGTTGACTACCTTTGTCTATTATTTACTGTTGCCCGCCATGGTGCTGGAGGTGTTATGGACGGCAGAAATAGGCTTGCAATCGTTTCAGTATACGCTGCTTGGCGTGAGCTGCATTGCCTTTGCCATGATCTGTATCTGGCTGGTCGGAACCTTGTTTAAATTTGAAAATAAACGCCTGGGCGCGATGATACTGGCGGCGGCATT
>PMJA01000082.1 GCA_003158415.1 Methylobacter sp. | reverse complement strand
TGCTTTTGAGTAATTTCAAGTGGAGCATTTAATGTTATCAGGGCATTTTTATCTCCTCCGATAGCACGACTAGAGTCAGTTGTGATTTCATCATCGCCAAAACTTCATCAATCGTTTCATGTTTGATGAGGGTGTGAAAAAATCCGTGTAAACTGCTTTTAATTAAAATTAGGCATCCTGTCCTGGTACATAATCATAAACTGATTAATAGCGGGTTTCCAATCTCGTAATGGCATAGACCATTTCTTTGCGGCATTCTCTATAGCCAGATAAACCACTTTCATTGCCGATTGATCATTGGGAAATATTTTCCTGGCGTTGGTCGCTTTTCTAATCACACTATTCACGGATTCAATCGCATTAGTGGTATAAATTATCTTTCTGATTTCATTTGGATAATCAAAGAAAGCAATCAGGTTAGGCCAGTGATGACGCCAGGATTGGCCGATGGATGGATATTGGCTATCCCACGTCCTCGCGAAGGCTTCGAGCTCCATTTCTGCTTCTTCAACCGTGATCGATTGGTAAATTTTCTTGAGATCTGCCGCAATCAGTTTTCGATCTTTCCAGGAAACAAAGCGTAATGAATTCCGGACCATGTGCACAATACAGAGCTGAACTTGCGTTTTAGGGAAGACCGCGCCAATCGCATCCGGAAAGCCAGTCAAGCCATCCACACAGGCGACAAAAACATCCTTGATGCCTCGATTCTTAAGCTCAGTCAGCACCGAAAGCCAAAATTTTGCGCCTTCATTTTCAGACAACCAAAGTCCTAACAATTCCTTCTGACCCGCCATATTTACGCCTAGCGCCACATAAATAGCCTTATTAATGACGCGCTTATCCTGCTTGATTTTCACCACGATACAATCCAGATAGATAATGGGATAGACCTCATCGAGTGGCCTGGCTTGCCATTCAATGATTTTTTCCATAACGGCTTCGGTGATATTAGAAACCTGCGTGGCAGAAATAGTCGCACCGTACATTTCTTCAAAGGTATCAACAATATCGCGTGTCGTCATGCCTTTGGCATATAAGGTCAGAATCTTGTCATCGAAGTGCGTTAATCGAGTCTGATTTTTACGTACAAATTGCGGATCAAAAGTACCGTTGCGGTCTCGCGGTGTTTCAATTTCCAGTACGCCGTGGTCGCCTTTAAGTGATTTTTTACCATAGCCATTCCGACTGTTGCCGGAATTTTGCCCTGTAGGCGAATGCTTTGGATAACCCAGGTGAGCCTCCATTTCGGCATTAAGTGAGGCTTCTACAGTGATTTTGAGTAGTTCTCTGGTTAACGAAGAAAGGTCGGCCTCCGATTTAATACCGCGTGCTAAATCCTGAATTGCTGAAACTAATGCTGGGTCGTTGATGATGTTGCTCATTTTCATTCCTCCTAAGGGAATTTTACTACGATGAAAATAAGCAGTTACACGAAATTATTTACACCCTCGACTAAGCCCTGATATGCATCTTGCTCCCAAGATAGTTCTGCTGCCATTCGGCACATTTCTCTGAATTTCTTGGGGCCAGGGTATTTCTTGTCGAACGCCTTTAGAAATATACAGGCACTTCCAGGCTTACGGGGACTTCCAGGTTTAGGGGCGCTTCCACGCTCCCATCCCGGCCCGTACACCTTGGGATTTAATCGTTGGTCACGTTCGACATCGCTCAATGAGCTGCCGTATGACACGCGCATCAAAAGTTCCTTGACGAGTTCGCGAAGCCGCGGGTCTTCCCCATTAGCATAATCCTCGATCTGCGGTCTTCCAGACCTAAGCTTCAGACGTCCTTCCTCGTGCATCTGCCATACCCATGCGGCCATCCTTTCCTTGAAGGATGGTTCATCTGGCGGTGTCATGGTTATCTTCATGAGACCTTTGTCACCTAGGAAAGCCGCTATGATCTGCATCTGGGAGGATGAGATATCATAGCCGACAAGATTGCAATAATTATCCGTCTGTGGGTCTTTAGCTTTGAACCATCTTTGCCGGTAGGAAGGGAGCATCGGCGGGGCTTTATCCTTATAATCAGCTTCTTCATCAGTTTCCTTTGCTCCTGTTTGATAGGAATCGAGCATCGGCACACGATTAGCCTCTTCACCCTCCTCAGGCGCGGGATAAGCATCATCATCATCTTCCTCGTCAGTATCGCTTGTTCCTATTTGGTGCCGGTCTTTCGCGGTGACCGTAGTCGGCCAAAAGTGGATGGGCTGATAGCGTCTATTAATGAGCTTCTGAAATCCACTACGGATTTTTACAAAGTCTTCTTCCGAGTCTTTTACTTCTTTATAGACATTCCTGTATGTAATTAAATGTAGATTCGCAGCATTATACTCATCAAGCCGTGCTCGAACCTCCCCTCGCCAGTCTCGCATGGCTTTTTCCACTTTGAAGAACATCAATTCTGGAGAAATTGGCATAAGTTTTGTATTTGCGCCAAGCTGGCCCATGGCTCTATTAAATCGTCGCGTGCTTGCCCTTAGCCAATGGATAATGCACTTGCGCATGTTCTTTTGGCCGTACTCCTTTACCCACGTCTCAAAATCTGCAATGCGTCTGTTGCATCTGCCAAGTTTTGACCAGTCTGTAGCCTCCTCTTTTGTAATCTTTACGCTTTTATAGTTTGTATCGCAAGCTTGAAGGATGCCTAATTCAATCGAGCGATAATATATATGCTCAGACCGCTTAGACCATATAGTCTTAGGGCGCTGGCTGTTTGCGTCATTTACATGTAGTTTACGAGGTGCATTAGGAAGGTTGACAAGGCTGGCATCGACTCCTAAACGCTTAAGTTCAGCCAGAGCCTTATTTTTTCCCTCTAGGGCACTTCTATAGTCTTCATTGAAGTTAGAGGTCTTCAGATACAGAATCACCGATTCTTGGAGTTCCAGGAGTCCGTCTGACTTTTTGTTAACCGTGACGACTTGATAACGGCGCTCTGCGCACACTTTACATCGAATTGGCCTTATTACTGGCAGTGTTTTATCTGCAAATAGTACGTTTACGCCAGACGTCATTTCCTTCGCATAGTTTGGATCATCCTTAATGCATGAGAGAAAACGGCCTCGTGGGGTTCTACGCTGGTTTAACTTAATCAACTTGATTTTACCTTCGCCATCCTCTTCAACGCTGAAAAACGGGTTTTCTTTCCAATCAACAACTGCTTTCCATAGTTTTTTCGGGTCTACTCCGGTAAGCATAAGATCTCGTCGGCATCTTTTTACCGTATCATCCCGCATATCCCACACCGTATCTATGCTGCCTTCGCTTTCCTTATATTGCTTACGATATTGGTCACTGAAGCCACGGCAGAGTGCGTTAAAAAATCTGAGATAGGTAAACCCCAACAAGCGACCATATCCTTTCATTATAAAAGCGTGAAGGACAATAACAAATCCCTGTTGTGCCGCAAAATTCCTTTCATCTTCGTCCTTCTTTTCTATGAAGGTTGTGTAGTGATACGCAAATATTGTCTCTTTTTGGAAGCCATATTTCTCTAAGAGTTTCCAGACCTTGTCTGTTGTATTCCGTGAGGGCCTAATAAATCCATCTTTGTATTGTGGTTCTCGCTCGTGATATCGGTCATGTCGTAATTTCCACTCCAACCACTCCTTAAAAGTAATTGCTGCTAAATGATTTTCGATATTGTGCGGCATGGGAAGCAAAACCTCTGTCGAAATCGGTTTTAGTTTTTCCTCAATGTCATGCAAAGCTTGCTTGATCTCTTTCTCTGAATAACGCATTTTACCCTCCATTAGAAATAAAGCTTGGTAGAAACTATGCAGCACCTACACCGCCAAGCTGAAGCTGGTTATAAGCATTTCCCGTTAAGGTAAGGCCGTCTCGATGTCTGCTTTGCGCCTTACACCAGCCGTTCACATACGCTCCCAGAACGGCAGGAGTTGGCCGTAATGCAAAGCTTTGCATTACGGCCATTATGTGAAGTTTCCTTTTATGCACAGTAATTTGGCACCCAATGGTTTATAGCTTGTAATCAGTGGTTTTAGCAGGACACCTTGTCTGAAAAGCTGGACATAAATTCTGCAGTTGTATGAAGTGGACATTCCCTAGTCCATTTCTGGAGACTGCCATGAGCTTAACAACCATACACCTTACGCCTGCCACTCAGCGCTGGTTACGCAATAGCCCCGTCACACCTTATGTTTTGATTTATCTGGATTATCTGACCGAATGCCGCTACGCGGATGAAACCTCCGAACATCATCTAGCCGGTCTCTCGCATCTGGGGTTATGGATGGGGCTAAATCACTTTTGCATCGAGGAACTCGATGAAGCTTTAGTGACCCAATTCCTTGATGACCATTTGCCAAACTGCGACTGCCCGCGACCCATTTGTCAAACGCGTGCCGATCTGAGTGCAGCTTGCGGTCATTTTTTGCGCATTCTGCGTGATCGCGATGTCATTCCGGCCCTGCCAAGACCCGTCGAACCAGTCTTCGCCGAAGTTGATCGCTTTGACGATTATCTGAACGATGTCCGAGGATTGACCAGTGAGACACGCCGTAATTATCGGCGCATTGTGCTGAACTTTCTGCAGGCTTGCTTTGGTAATGCCGAGATTGTTTTCACAGCCTTGCAACCTGACGATGTCCGGCATTTTATTGCCGAGCAGTTAACACCTCGCGCTACGTCGGCAAAAGCCGGTCAACTTGCTAGCGCTTTACGCGCTTACTTTCGTTATCGCGGCGCCGGTGGTGATGATGTTCATGCGCTCGGTAGTGTTATCGCATTACCTGCCCATTGGAATTTGGCCACCTTACCGAAGGCGCTGACCGACGATGAAGTCAATCGCCTGCTCAATGCATTCCCTCCTGAGCTTCCCTCATGTCGACGGGCTTACGCGATGGTACGTTGCGGCCTTGATCTGGGCTTGCGTGCCAGCGAAATTGCCAAGCTTGCATTGGCCGACATTGACTGGCCAGCTGGCACGGTAACATTACGGAGTACTAAATCACGCCGCGAGGATGTCCTGCCGCTGCCAACAGCCACCGGCCAGGCAATTGCCGACTACCTGCGCTACGAACGACCTCGGACGACCAATCCAGCGATTTTTGTGCGCCGTCTTGCGCCACACGACGTACCCATTGGCCCCTATGCGGTACACCGTCTCATCCGAGATGCTTATCAACGCATCGGGCTTGAACACGGTAGGACCCATGCCCTGCGTCATACCCTGGCACGCCAGTTATTGGAACAAGGGAGCTCGTTGAAAGAAGTGGCCGATATATTACGGCACCGTTCACTCGACACCTCGTTGATCTATGCCAAACTAGACAGCCGCAAGCTTTCGGCCGTTGCATTGCCTTGGCCTGGGAGTGCATCATGAACTCGCCCGTGAACATGCAGTCAAGAGTTCAGGATTATTTGGACGAACGTCGCCGTCTTGGCTTTCAATTAAAGTATCCTGGCCGAACTTTGTTGAGCTTCGCACAGTTCGTGGATGCTCTTAATCAGATCGGACCGCTGACTTTGGATGTCATGATCGAATGGGCGCGGCAAGATAAGCAGGGACGCCATAGACCCGAGACGTGGGCACGTCGGTTTAAGCTGTTGCGGCCATTTGCCCGTTATCTGCAGCAGTTCGAACCTGCAACAGCTATGCCTGATGAATCCGTTTTCGGCCCGATTCCGGGTTGGTTGATGCCGCATATTTACCGTGATCAGGAGATCGTTGATCTACTCGCAGCTGCACGCGGACTTGGACCCGTCGGAGACTTGCGTGCCGCCACCTACGAAACGCTATTCGGGTTGATGGCGTCTACCGGCCTAAGGTTGTCCGAGGCGGTCCATCTTCTCGATGCGGATGTGGACTTAAGGCTTGGCCTGCTGACCGTTCGGCAAACCAAGTTCAACAAGTCTCGCCAGTTGCCACTGCATCCAAGTACGACAGCAGCCTTACAAAGCTACCGGCAGCTCCGTTATCAATATGTCAAGGAACGTCCCGAAGCGCCATTTTTCGTGGGCACGCGCGGCAAACATCTGGGAAATGTGCTGGGATTGCGCCAAGTGGAGCGAATTTTCAACGAGCTGCGAGAGCAACTGGGGTGGAGCAACCGTGGCGCACACGATGCCCCGCGCATCCACGATCTTCGGCATACCTTCGCGGTACGACGCATGATACTTTGGCACGAACAGGGCACTGACATTGATCAGGCGATGCTTGCGCTGTCCACCTACATGGGACATGCGAAGATATCGCATACCTATTGGTATTTGACCGCAGTTCCGGAACTGATGTCGGTGGCGGCAAAAAAATTCGAGCAGTTTGCACAGGCTCAGGAGGTGGATTATGTCCAGTAGAGCACCCTCCGTACAACCATCAATCTCGTTTCCCGCATTGGTTCAGGAGTTTTTCACCCATTACCTCGTCGAGCAACGTGCGCTTAGCCCTCGAACCGTGGCAGGATATCGGGATGCTTTCATACTATTATTAACATTTGCCCACCAACATCTGGGCACATGGCCGACGGCGATGAAGCTAACAGATGTAACGTCAGCGTTGATCCTGGCTTTCCTGGATCATTTGGAACAGGAGCGACACAACAGCGTAAGCAGTCGCAACGTCCGCCTCGCGGCGTTACGGGCATTTCTAAAGTTCGCTTCACATCGCGACCCATCGGCCTTACAGGTTATTGAACAAGCTTTGGCGGTGCCCATGAAAC
>PMJA01000072.1 GCA_003158415.1 Methylobacter sp. | reverse complement strand
AGGTGGGGTGCGGAATGTCGGTTAAACAAATCAGGCGCGATTGTACGCAATGGCCGCCGGATTTTGATAAAGGAATCGGCCTACTTTGCTTGGCTAGAAGAGCTTAGCCAAGGCGGTGCAAAATGATTATCTCAAAAGTGATTAGGGATAATGGCCGACACATTACCCGCGCCGATTATAGCGACATTAAGCCCCTGCTAGATTCTGTCAACGTGAAGTTCGCAAGAGCAAACAGCCTGCAAGCAAGGTCGTTATACAGGGCTTTAAGCGGGCTGATGTTAACTCATCGTGATTTTGATTCAGTAACTCGCAGCTATCGGCTTGGCTCTTATATTGGCTCTTTAAGAGATAAGGGTTGGCCTTTCGTTAACCATGACGAGACAACGCCTACAGGTGACATCATTCCTCGTAATGCGACATATACCAGATATGAACTGTTTGCAGAATTTACGCCGGAACTAGCCGAGCGGGTTAAGGCATTTTGTAAAGCGGTTGATGATTTTGAAAAAAGGGGGCGTGATGCAACATAACCTTAAAAAACCCACTCAAAGCAGCAACTTTGAGCAGGCCATTAATCAAAAAATTCAAAACTATCTTACCACAACTACCGCCCGCGTAAAGGCCGAGTTTATCCGAGTGGCGGTATGGTTATCGGTAGTGTGGGGATAATATGAAAAAAGAACTTGCCGCGTTAATCGCGGCGGGTTTGGCCTTGTTGCCAATCCCACCTATAAACGGAAAGCCCACAAAAGCCCCTATCAGTAAAGGCTGGAATCAAGCACGAAGCGCAAGCAATCCGGCAGGCTACAGCAATAACGCGGCTGATTTTGATAACTGCGAAGGTTTTAATATTGGACTGTACCACGCCGCAAGTGGGACGCTGGCCTTTGATATTGACGATATGGAACTGACGGTTAAGGTTTTTGACGATGCCACCAATACCCAGCTGACAGACTGGTTAGAAAATGATTTACGCGTCGAGATAAAAAGCCCAAAGGCAAACCGGGGCAAATTGCTTTTTAACTTGCCGCTGGGTTTTGATGTTGGACTAAAACAATTTAAGCATGAGAAAAAAGTTATCTTTGAGTTACGGTGTGGCAATTGCCAAGATGTAATTTATGGACAGCATCCAGAGGGTGGCGATTATCAGTTAATCGGCAACCCGGCAGAAATACCCGAAGCGCCGCCGGTTTTGCTGGATTTACTTCAACATTGGGAAGTCTGGAAGCCTTGCCTTGAGTCTGCCCTGGGTATTGAGCCAGAGCCGCCAAGAATAACGCCACAACACCCACAGCAAGGCGCAAACTTAAAAGGCTATCGATGCCCTATTCAAGAATTTAACCAGTCTTTCGGGGTGGCTGATGTGCTAATCCGCAACGGCTACATACAAGCTGGTAAGAATAGGTTTATCAGGCCGGGCAGCGACTCAAAAGCCCCCGGCGCGGTAATTCTTAAATGCAAAGATGGTATTGAGCGCGTTTATTCACATGGCGGCGATGTGCTTAACGATGGTTTTTCCCATGATGCTTTTGATTGCTTCCGATTACTTGAACATGGCGGGGCGTGGTAATAATGGGAGCGTTAAATTGGAATTCCGAAATCACAAAACACAATCAGCGGTTATTCATGCAGGAGCAGACGCAGGAACGTATCAAAAATGCGTTCCAGAACCAGCAGGAGCAACCACCTACTGAATTTTTATTCGTTGATGGCGCGGGCTGGACGCAAGAACCAGTCGAACCCTTTAGCCTGGACAAATTTGCACTCAATGGGCAAGTGGCGGAAATGAGGCGAAAAATGTTAGAAGATAAATTCGTATTGGGACAGCTGGCTATTTATGGGCAAGTAACCGTGATTTACGCGCCGCCCAATACCGGAAAGACATTATTAATATTGAAGCTACTTATTGACAGGATAGAGTCGGGAGATATTGCCGGCAAAGATGTTTTTTATGTCAACGCCGACGACAATTACAAAGGGCTGGTAAATAAGTTGGAATTGGCGGAAAAATACGGCTTTAACATGCTTTCACCTGGACATAATGGTTTTGAGTCCAAAAAGTTTCTTGAGTATTTGAGCCGGATGGTTAAGGACGATAGCGCAAAGGGGAAAATTATCATCCTGGACACGCTTAAGAAATTTACTGAATTGATGGATAAAAAAGCCGCCAGTGATTTTATGAAAGTAGGCCGGGAGTTTATCGCAAACGGCGGCACGCTGATTCTACTTGCTCACACCAATAAAAAACGCGATGCTGAAGGCAAAGTTGTTTTTGGTGGAACGAGTGACATAGTTGATGACGTGGATTGCGCCTATATGCTGGATGCAATGAAAGCCGGGCCATTCGACACGATAAGAACGGTGTTATTCGAAAACATCAAGAGCCGTGGTGATGTGGTTAAAAGCGCGGGCTACTCCTACTTAATGGCCGCGCCATCATACAGCGCCTTAATTGAATCGGTTAAGCCGATTATCGAAGAAGAGGCCGCCGCCGCAAAACTTAAGGATATTTTTAACTATCAGCTTGAGAAGGACGCGCCCGTTATTAATGCGGTTATCGAGGCCATAGAACAGGGTATTACTCTAAAAACGGAAGTGATTGATTATGTCCACAAGAACGCAGGAAGCAGCAAGAAGGCCATAAATACCGTGCTGACGACGTATGACGGCACAAATAGGCATAAGCCACAGATGGCACTCTTTGCCGGGTGATAAAAACGCCAAGGTGTACGCATTACTCAATAATGCCGAGGCAAGCGCGGCTGATTATAGGCGGGTGAAGGATGGCGATTATTGAAAAACAGGGGGTGTGAGTGAAAAACTGGAAAACTGGAAAGTTAGAACTGAGTCTATCCGTTATTTTAACCAGTCTTGGTGTGTTGATGGGCTACAGGCCGCGTCATTGCTTAAACTCTCTAAAAACGCAAAAAACTCTAAAATATTATATTTTTTAGTTTTCCAGTTTTCTACACACACCCCCCTATTTCTTAAAAAACACTATCGAAACTGAAAAACAGAATTGCACACACACCAGACTGGTTAAAAAACCTAATAAAAGCAGGATTAAAACAGATATGACGATGACAAAATTTAAACCGGGGCAGACCGGCAACCCGAACGGCAGACCGAAGGATAAGACACCCGCTACGCTCTTGAGGAAGTCCATTATTGGCGAAATGCCCGAAATCATTAACAAATTGGTAGAGTTAGCCAAGGGCGGCGATGTGGCAGCGGCAAAAGTTTTGCTTGATAGGTGCGTCCCCGCATTGAAGCCGCAAGCTATGCCGATTAATTTACCCGTTAATGG
>PMJA01000349.1 GCA_003158415.1 Methylobacter sp. | reverse complement strand
AAGCCCGAGGTATTGTGTAAAAAACTGGGATTAACGTTTAATAATCCGCGGCTTTTTACTATGGCTTTAACCCATCGCAGCGCAAGCTCGAATAATAATGAACGGTTGGAGTTTTTAGGCGATTCGATCCTGGGCTTCGTCATCGCTCAAAAGCTGTATGAGTTATTTCCTGACGCCTGCGAAGGCGTTTTAAGCCGGCTAAGAGCGAGTCTGGTCTATCAGAGTTCATTAGCCGCGTTGGCCAGAAAGCATCAGGTGGGGGATTATTTGTTGCTGGGTTCCGGGGAATTAAAAAGCGGAGGCTTTAGCCGCGATTCAATCTTGTCCGATGCAATGGAAGCCATCATGGGCGCCTTGTTTAAAGATCAGGGCATCGCGGCTAGCCAAGCATGGATAGAAAGTTTATTTGCCGAGCAACTGAACAGCCAGTCCTTGGATAACTGGCAAAAAGACCCAAAAACCCAATTGCAGGAATTAATGCAGTCCAAAAAACTGGAATTGCCTGAATATACCTTAATGACGATGTCGGGGCTGGCGCACGAACAGACGTTTAAAGTTAAATGCACGATTCCGTTAGTCGAACAGGCTTGTATCGGTACCGGCATCTCCAGAAAAAGAGCCGAGCAGGCAGCGGCGGAACTTATGCTCCACTTATTGAATAAGGATAGTAAATGAATTGCGGTTTCGTAGCGCTGATAGGGCGTCCTAATGTCGGTAAATCAACGCTGATGAATCATTTACTGAAGCAAAAAATCAGCATCACGTCACGCAAGCCGCAAACAACCCGGCACCGTATCCTAGGCATTAATACTACAGAAGCCGGGCAGGCCATCTACATGGATACACCTGGCATGCACAACAGTGAAAAGCGGGCGTTGAACCGGTATTTAAACCGGACGGCGGAAACGACGCTGCTTGGCGTTGATGTTATCGTCTGGTTGATTGATGGCTTGTCGTGGCATGAATATGACGAGGTGATCTTTAAAAAGCTGGAACAGGCGGGCTTGCCGGTAATACTCGCCGTCAACAAAGTTGATAAGGTGAAAGACAAGGACGCCATCCTGGCGTTTTTTTCCGAAGCCCGGCATCGTTTTCCGTTTGAGCATTTAATCCCTATTTCGGCGCTAAAAAGAACTAACCTGGATCAGCTGGAAAGCTTGATTATGAAGTTGCTGCCCGAAAGCGACTTGATTTATCCTGAAGATCAGGTAACCGACCGGCCTGAGCGCTTTTTGGCGGCGGAAATTGTCCGGGAAAAGCTGACCCGGCGTCTAGGCGATGAATTGCCATACTCGTTGACTGTCGAAATCGAACGTTACGAAGAACTGCCCGGCATCACTAAAATCTATGCCATTATCTGGGTGGAGCGGTTGACGCAAAAAAATATCGTGATAGGCACTCAGGGCGAAATGCTGAAGAAAGTCGGCACGGATGCACGATTCGATATAGAAAAACTGATTGCCAAGAAGGTCTATTTACAACTTTGGGTTAAGGTTAAAAAAGGCTGGTCGGATAGCGAGCGCGCGCTGCAAAGCTTAGGGTTTAATGACGGATAGCGTTATTTATTTGCAGCCTGGTTTTATTTTGCAGCAGCGCAAATACCGGGAAACCAGCCTGATCATGGATGTGTTGACACGGGATTACGGCAGGGTTTCGCTGTTGGCTAAAGGGGTAAGAAAGGCTAAGTCTAAAACCGCCGGTTTATTGCAGCCTTTTATCCCGTTGACGCTGTCCTATTTCGGCAGAACTGAGTTAAAAACCTTAACCGATGTTGAGTTAACGCGACCCTTCATGCCCTTGCCAGGTCTGGCGCTTTATTGCGGTTTTTACGTTAATGAGCTGGTGACGTGTTTTTTACACCCCTACGACCCGCACCCGGACGTGTTCATCCAGTACGAGCAGTGCTTATCGGGTCTTGCGCAGCCCTCGAAAATAGAAGCGGCGTTGCGGATTTTTGAGCTGGATTTAATGGATGCCGCAGGTTACGGCCTGCAATTGGAATACGATTTCCACACGGAGCAAGCTGTGCAGCCTTTAACCCGCTATCACTTCAATATAGAACAGGGGCCGATTGCGGCGTCGGATGGCCGATTTTCAGGCAATACCTTGCAGGCGCTAAAGCTAAGAGAATTGATCGACCCCCAGGTGCTGATAGAGGCAAAGCTGCTGATGAGAAAAGCCATCGAGGTTTATTTGCACGGTAAGCCGCTAAAAAGTCGGGCGGTCATTAATAATATTATCAAACAGTTATAAAAATGGATAAAACAGACATTTTATTAGGCGTCAACATTGATCACGTTGCCACGCTGAGACAAGCCAGAGGCACGCTATACCCTGAGCCGATACAGGCGGCGCTGGTTGCAGAACAGGCCGGAGCCGACGGCATTACCGCGCATTTGCGCGAAGACCGTCGGCATATTCAGGACAGGGATATTTTCTTATTGAAAGACATGATTTATACCCGTTTGAATATGGAAATGGCGGTGACCGATGAAATGATCGGGATTGCGCTTAAAGTGCAGCCTTATGCGTGTTGTCTAGTGCCTGAAAAACGCGAGGAATTGACGACCGAGGGCGGTTTGGATGTCACCGGTAATTTGAGCCGTATGCAATGGGCTTGTGGTGAGTTAAGAGGCGCAGGTATCGAGGTGTCGCTGTTTATCGACCCCGATCTGGCGCAGATTGATGCGGCGGTAAAAGCCGGGGCGCCGGTGGTTGAACTGCACACCGGTTGTTATGCGGAGGCGAAAACGCCGACGCAACAGCGGGATGAGCTGGCGCGTATCAGGACGGCGGCACATTATGCGCACAGCGCAGGATTACAGGTCAACGCCGGNNTAATATCGGCCATTCGATTATCGCCCAGGCTCTGTTCTCAGGTTTGGCACAGACGGTTAGAGATTTGAAGCGGGTGATGAAACAGGCACGGTATTAATGCGTTGACGTCGTAAAGCCGTGTTTTTGCATACGGTAAAGCAGGGTGTCTCTGGAAAGGCCCAGCAGTTTGGCAGTTTTGCTACGATTGCCTTGAGTGCGGCTGAGTGCCTGATGGATCATATCGGCTTCTAAAGAATCCAGTGCTATGCCCCTTTCAGGCAGGATGAAATGTGGCGATCTAAGTAGGTTGTCGTGGGCGACAAATTCATAAGGCAGATTTTCCGGCTCTATAATTTTACCCGCCAATAAAATACTGAGCCGTTCGCAGAGATTACGCAATTCACGTATATTGCCGGGCCA
>PMJA01000334.1:3339-3507 GCA_003158415.1 Methylobacter sp. | reverse complement strand
CGCTATCGCTAACCCGACCTACAATATATCTATCAAAACTCATACCCCAAGCCTCCTAGCTTTAGGCGTATCATCTGATCCAGTTCCGCACCTTTCGACATTTGCTCGCCCAACGTCTCAGTGAGCTTTTGCATTTTATCCGCGAATGCTTCGTCATCGTCTTCGACC
>PMJA01000334.1:0-3294 GCA_003158415.1 Methylobacter sp. | reverse complement strand
GTGAGGGCTGATTCGCAGTAGCCGCTATAAAGATCGCTTCAAGCACAGCTTCCGGTTGTTGAAACACCTCGTTGTTCCAAAAGCGCAAAACCTGGATACCTCGTTCTTGTAAAAAACGGCTGCGCTTTTGATCATGTGCGCGGCCTGATTCATTATTGTGCTGGCTGCCATCGAGTTCTACGGCCAACTTTAATTCATGACAATAAAAATCAAGTACATAGGGAGCAATTGGATGTTGACGGCGAAATTTCATACCCGCCATGCGGCGGTCGCGCAATGCTCCCCATAACCATTGCTCGGCATCCGTGCCTTGTTGCCGGAGTTGGCGGGCGAACAATAGCAAATCCTCGGGCAAAGGGCGTTTGACTTGGGGTTTGTTTTCTTCAGTATTGGGACTCTCACCCTCACCCCCGGCCCCTCTNNCCCTCTCCCGGAGGGAGAGGGGAGGGATTCTCCACGCCAGGCGGCAACGGTGTTGGCGATTCTATCGATGACTTCATCGGTGAATTCACATTGCACACGACTAATCATACTGCCGAGTTTACGAGCATCAATGAACAGCACTTCGCCTTGTCGAGCACGTTTTTCTTTAACTAAAAACCATAAGCAAGCCGGAATCTGGGTATTGAAGAACAATTGGCCGGGCAGGGCGATCATGACTTCCACCTTGTCGGCATCGACCATGGCGCGGCGGATGTCGCCTTCGCTGTTCTGGCTGGACGACATCGATCCGTTGGCGAGCACNNGTTGGCATTGCCCAGCGGCGGCGTACCGTAAACCCAGCGCGGGTCGCCTTCCAGGCTGCCGTGCCACCAGTCGGAAATATTAAAGGGCGGGTTGGCGAGCACAAAATCGGCGCGCAGGTCGGGATGCTGGTCACGCACGAAGGTGTCGGCGGGTTCTTTGCCCAGATTAAAGTCGATGCCACGAATGGCAAGATTCATCGCCGCCAAGCGCCAGGTGGTCGGGTTGGCTTCTTGTCCGTAGATAGACACGTCGCCCAGTTTACCGCCGTGGGCTTCGATGAACTTCTCCGACTGCACAAACATACCGCCGGAACCGCAGCAGGGATCGTACACTTGGCCGTGATGCGGGGCAAGTACGGCGACCAGGGTTTTAACAATCGAGGCTGGAGTGTAGAACTGCCCGCCGCGCTTGCCTTCGGCGCTGGCGAACTGTCCAAGAAAGTATTCATAAACTTGTCCAAGCAAATCACGGGCGTGATTTTTGGCGCGATCTTCGGCATTGCCGGATTCACCGAAGCCGATTTTGGAGACCAGATCGACCAGTTCGCCCAATTTGCCATCGGGCAATTGTACACGGGCATAGCGTTTGTCGAGTATGCCTTTGAGCTTGGGGTTTTCGGTTTCAATCAGCGACAGCGCGTCGTCAATGCGTTTGCCTATGTCGGCTTGCTTGGCTTGGGCACGCAAGCTTTCCCAACGGGCGGCTTCAGGCACCCAGAACACGTTCACTTCCTTATAGTAGTCGCGGTCTTCGAGTTCTTCATTGATCAAGTCGGGGTCGGTATCGCCCAAATAGTAATCGTCCTCGCTGTCGGCAAACTTGCGCGTAAGTTCTGCCCGGCGGGTCTGGAAGGTGTCCGAGATGTATTTGACGAAGATCAGGCCCAGCACGATGTGCTTGTATTCGGCGGCGTCCATGTTGGCGCGCAGTTTATCGGCGGTGGCCCAGAGTGTTTTTTTGATGTCTTCGATCATGCAATTTTGCTTAAAAAAATAATATTAGTGCCTGCCCCCTACTCTTTTAATTCAGCCGCATCTTCGGACTTACCCAAGCCGAAAGACTCCAGCAGCATCAAAACAACGCCCAAAGTAATCGCGGAATCGGCGATATTGAATGCAGGCCAGTGCCAGCTTTGGTAATAAACATCAAGAAAATCGATCACATAACCGTAGGCCAGACGATCGATCAAATTGCCTATTGCACCGCCCAACACCAGCGACAGTGCCACCGCCAGCAATGTCTCATGCTGTTTTAGTTTAGCCAGCCACACGACCATGACGGTGCTGATGATTACCGCTAATCCTGCAAAAAACCAACGCTGCCAGCCTCCGGCGTCGCTTAAGAAACTGAACGCCGCCCCGGTATTGTGTACGTAAGTTAAATTAAAATACGGCATAATCTTAATGGATTGATAAAGCTGCATAGAACCCGATACTACCAGCTTGCTCACTTGATCCAATACCACCGCCAAGAATGACAATCCCAACCATTTCAACATAATAAACTCACGCATAATGCCGGTGTTCGCCCGCGCCAGCTACGTTTTCCACGCAACGACCGCAGAGTTCGGGATGCTCTGCATGCTCACCCACGTCATAACGTTGATGCCAGCAGCGCACACATTTTTTATGCTCGGATACGATCACTTTTAATTTGACGCCATCAACTTCCGTCTGAATGGCGTCATCCGGGCAAAACTGTTCGGCCATGACCGACGCATTGGAGGTGATAAAAATNNCCTTTGCCGCGACTTTTCTCCAGCTCTTTGCTGACTGCGGTTCTTACCGTCATAACTTGTTGCCAGAATTCGCGGTTCATCGCCGATGAGTCATCCAGCTTAACCAGCCCCGGATACCAGGTTTCCAAAAATACCGACTCGCTGCGCTCGCCTGGCAAATACTGCCAGATTTCATCGGCGGTGTAGCTGATAATAGGCGCCAGCCAGCGGGTTAAGGCTTCTATGACATGATACATCGCCGTTTGCGCGGAACGTCGCGCCAAGCCGTCAGTTTTGGCGGTGTATTGACGGTCTTTAATAATGTCCAGATAAAAACCACCCAGGTCAATCACGCAAAAATGATGTACTTTCTGATAAATATGTTGAAATTGATAGGTTTCGTAAGCGGTTTTGACTTCTTCCTGCAATACCAAGGCCCTATCGATCACCCAACGATCCAAGGCCAATAAATCATCAGTAGCGACTAAATCCTGCGCCGGATCAAAGTCATCCAGATTGGATAACAAAAACCGTGCTGTATTTCGAAGGCGGCGGTAACCGTCTGACGTGCGTTCCAGAATTTCATCCGATACGCGCATTTCACTGCGGTAATCGGTGGCCGCTATCCAAAGCCGCAACACGTCCGCACCCAGGTTTTTCATCACCGATTGCGGCGGAATAACATTGCCTTTAGACTTGGACATTTTTTCGCCGTTCTTGTCGACGGTAAAACCATGCGTCAAAACGGCTTTGTACGGCGCGACATCGTTCATCGCAACCGAAGCCAACAGCGACGACTGAAACCAGCCGCGATGCTGGTCGGAGCCTTC
>PMJA01000037.1 GCA_003158415.1 Methylobacter sp. | reverse complement strand
CTGGCAAGATAAACCGCTGGCTGAACTTAACGGCATTGGGGTGGAAGCCGTTTTGTTTTCCCCTCGGCTCAAGTTACATTTACTAAAACGGGTGTATTGCCTCCCTCCAATTGTATATACTATGCACGTTTACAGAAACATTCGGATCTGCTTGATGCTTGCAGCGACCCAAAAGCCTTGCAAATCGAGCTTATACGCGGTCAAAATGACTGAATTAAATTTCATACAACACTTTTTTAAGCCATGCCCAACCCGTCCCAACAGGATCACAGATGAACAACAGCTTAATATCAGAAATTACCGGTCAAAATGACATTGATCCGGCAGAAACCAAAGAGTGGATTGAGGCGCTGCAATCGGTACTGGAACAGGATGGCAGTGAACGTGCGCACTTTCTGATTGAGCAATTGGTTGCGGCAACGCGGCATTCAGGATTCGATATTCCTTTCAGCGCCAACACCGCTTATCTCAATACCATCCCCGTCTCCCGTCAGGCGCAGTTTCCCGGCGATGCCACGATAGAACAACGCATCCGTTCTTATGTGCGCTGGAACGCCATGATGATGGTGTTAAGGGCCAATAAGCATACCAATGTCGGCGGACATATTGCCAGCTTCGCCTCTGCTGCAACGCTTTATGATGTCGGTTATAACCATTTTTGGCACGCCGCTTCCGAGCAACATGCGGGCGATTTGATTTTTACTCAAGGCCATTTGACACCGGGCGATTATGCCCGCGCCTTCTTGCTGGGGCGACTGACGCAGGAACAAATGGATAGTTTCCGTCAGGAAGTCGACGGTAATGGCTTGTCTTCTTATCCACATCCGTGGCTGATGCCCGATTTCTGGCAATTCCCTACCGTTTCCATGGGACTGGGGCCTATCATGGCCATTTATCAAGCCCGTTTTATGCACTATTTGCAAGATCGCGGCTTTGCCGATAACTCAGGCCGAAAGGTCTGGAGTTTTCTGGGTGATGGCGAGACCGACGAACCGGAATCCTTAGGCGCTATCGGCATGGCCGGACGGGAAAAGCTGGATAACCTGATTTTTGTCATCAACTGCAATCTGCAACGTCTGGACGGCCCAGTGCGCGGCAACGGCAAAATTATTCAGGAACTGGAAAGCGAATTTCGTGGCGCTGGCTGGAATGTGATTAAACTGGTTTGGGGGCAGCGCTGGGACGCTTTGTTTGCTCGCGACAAGAACGGCTTGCTGGCGGCACGCATGATGGCCTGTGTCGATGGCGATTTTCAAACCTTTAAGGCGAAAGACGGCGCTTATGTGCGCGAACATTTCTTTAACACGCCTGAACTAAAAGCGATGGTTTCCGATTGGTCAGATCGCGACATCTGGGAACTAAACCGGGGCGGCCATGATCCCGCTAAGACGTATGCGGCGTTTCATGCGGCAGTCAATCATAAAGGTCAGCCTACCGTTATTCTGGCTAAAACCATTAAAGGTTACGGCATGGGCGCATCGGGAGAAGCCCAAAATATTTCTCATCAACAGAAAAAAATGAGCGAAATCTCGCTAACCCATTTTCGTGATCGCTATGAGTTGCCGGTCAGTGATGAAGACATGCACAAGCTGCCTTACCTGACTTTTGCAGAAGGCTCAAAAGAGTTGCTGTACATGCAGCAACGCCGTACCGAGTTGGGCGGGCATTTGCCGTCCAGACGGGCAAAATCCTACGCACTGGATGTGCCGGTATTGAGCGATTTTAAATCGTTGCTGGAAGCGACCCGCGAAGGCCGCGAAATCTCCACGACGATGGCGTTTGTCAATCTGCTCAACATCCTGGTTAAAGATAAAAATATCGGCAAACGCATCGTGCCGATCGTGCCTGATGAATCGAGAACTTTCGGCATGGAAGGCATGTTTAGACAATTGGGCATCTGGTCGCAAGTTGGGCAATTGTATACGCCGCAAGATGCCGATCAGCTAATGTTCTACAAAGAAGACAAGCACGGCCAGGTCTTGCAGGAAGGCATCAATGAGGCTGGCGGATTGTGCGACTGGATTGCCGCAGGCACAGCCTATTCCACGCATAACGTGCCGATGATCCCGTTTTTTATTTACTATTCCATGTTCGGTTTTCAACGGGTCGGTGATCTAATCTGGGCCGCAGCCGATCAACGCACCCGTGGCTTTTTAATGGGGGGCACGGCGGGACGGACTACCTTGAATGGCGAAGGTCTTCAGCACGAAGATGGACACAGCCACTTGATGGCGGCGACCGTACCCAATTGCGTATCTTATGATCCCACCTACTCTTACGAACTGGCAGTGATTATTCAGGACGGCTTGCGGCGCATGTATGTCGAACAGGAAGACATTTTCTACTACATCACCGTGATGAATGAAAATTACAGTCATCCGGCTATGCCGAAAGGCATAGAGCTGGATATACTCAAAGGCATGTACAGTTTCAGTAAAGGCGCTAAAAGTAAAGCGCCCCGGGTGCAATTGTTGGGGTCGGGCACCATTTTCCGCGAAGTCGAATTTGCCGCAGAATTATTGCGTAATGATTGGGGCGTGGAAGCCGATTTATGGAGCTGTCCCAGCTTTACCGAATTGGCGCGTGACGGCCAATCCTGCGAACGCTGGAACCGGCTGCATCCCACCGAACCTGCAAAACTATCGCATGTCGCCAGCTCCCTAGCTAATGCGCAAGGCCCCGTCATTGCTGCAACCGATTATACCCGCGCCTTTGCCGAACAGATACGCGCCTATATTGCCGCGCCCTATACCGTATTGGGCACCGATGGTTTCGGTCGCTCCGATACCCGTGAAAATTTACGGCGGTTTTTTGAAGTGAACCGGTATCATGTCACCATTGCGGCGTTGAAGGGTCTGGCTGATTTAGGTCAATATGATCCTGCTAAAATAGATGTAGCCATCGCTAAATACGGCATCGCTGCGGATGCTAAAGCGCCTTGGCTCATTTAACGGAGGAACGAACATGACTGTATTAATTGAAATAAAAGTTCCTGATGTAGGCAATGTTGCGGAAATCGATGTCGTTGAAGTATTGATTCAGCCGGGTGATGTGGTCGCGCTGGAACAGACCGTAGCCACGTTGGAAACAGATAAAGCCAGCATGGATTTACCCTCCAGTGTTGCGGGCACGATACAACAAGTCTATATCAAGCCCGGCGATAAAGTATCGGAAGGATCGCTGATTGCAACAGTCTTGGCCAGCACTGAACAGGCCGTTGTTGCAGAACAGGCGCCAGCTGCCGCGACCATTGCAGATGCGCCGATTGCGGTCAGTCTACCGGCAATGCCGGTGGCGCCTGAACCTAAGGCCGTAGAGTCCTTGCAAGCCCCTGAAGTTACGACCGGAAAAGCCCATGCCTCGCCGTCCGTACGTTTGTTTGCGCGTGAGCTGGGCGTTGACGTTGCCAAAATAAAAACCGGCAGCGGTCGCAAAGGACGCATCTTAAAAGACGACGTCAAAAACTTTGTTAAAAAAGTCCTGACTGACGGTGTCGTCGCCGCTGGAGCAGGCATACCCAGCATACCCGCCGTTGACTTTACACCCTTTGGCGAGACCGAAACCTTAAAACTCAGCAAGATTAAACGCCTGACCGGGCAAAACCTGACGCGTGTCTGGTTGAACTTGCCGATGGTAACGTACCATGACGAAGCCGACATTACCGACCTGGAAGCATTCCGCAATGCGCTGAATGGCGAAAAAGCCAAAGACGAGTTAAAAATCACCGGATTGATGTTTGTCAT
>PMJA01000124.1 GCA_003158415.1 Methylobacter sp. | reverse complement strand
ATGATAAACATACAAACGCGGCAGGTAAAACAGACCCGCAAACCAGGTGACCATAAAAATCAAGTGCAAAGCTTTTAACCAGAGCATGGCTTATCCTTTTATCAGAGTTTCAATTAGGTTTTTCATTTTTTCCGGATCAAACGCGCCGGTTTTTTGCAGCACAATCAATCCCTGCGGGCTGATTAAAAAAGTGCTGGGCGTTAACTGCACATTGCCAAAGGCATGGGCAATTTCCCCATTTAAATCCAGGGCCACATTATAAGGCAGTTGCAGGTCTTCAGTCAGGGTGATGACATGGTTGGGCGGATCGTAACTCATAGCGACGGCTATAATTTCCAAGCCTTGCTGATGATAGTGCGTATAAAGATCAATCAAGTGGGGAATTTCTTTGATGCAAGCGGGACAATCGGTGGCCCAGAAGGTGATGATCACCGGTTTGCCGCGCAGTTCTTTTAGAACTATTTGTTTGCCGGTAATGGTATTTAAGGTCACATCGGGAGCGGATGAGACCGTTTTGTTAAAACTGAACCATAGCGCTATTGAAATAATGAGCGGCAATAATAAGACCAGTTGAAAATGCTTACTTTTCATAGGAGTCGCTTGTAATGCAGAACGGGTAAGGCGCAGGTTAAAGGGCAGGTTTTTGTCACCTTTCGTTTTTTGCCTTTTGAGTAATATCAGGATTATAGCAAAGCTGTTAAACTGTGCGCTTTTTAACAACAATTGTGCGGCATTGCGGCCGTGCATCAAGCAACCCAGATTAATTTATGAGTTTCGATGTCATCTGCTTCGATTGCGACAGCACCTTAAGCAAAATAGAAGGTATAGACGAGCTGGCCCGACGTGTCGGTTTGGGCGAGGAAATGTCCAAATTGACCGAGTTGGCCATGAACGGCATCGTGCCATTGGAGGCGGTTTATGAGCGGCGTTTGTCGTTGATCAGGCCCGATCAAGCCGGTATCGACTGGCTGGCCGATTTGTATATTGCGGAAATAGTCGACGGCGTTAAGGACGTATTTGCGGCTTTACTGGCCCAGGATAAAACCGTGCATATCATCAGCGGCGGTTTGCGCCAAGCCATCCTACCGCTGGCAGATTATTTGGGTTTGCCCGAAAGCCATGTCCACGCCGTCAATATTTATTTCAACGAAGATGGCAGTTACCGCGATTACGAGCTGGACTCGCCGCTGGCCAGAACCGGCGGCAAAGCCGTTGTTGTCGGGTCGCTTAAGGGGCAAGGTTCGCTGGTGATGATAGGCGACGGCAAGACCGACCTGGAAGCCAAACAAGCCGGAGCCACCGTGCTGGGTTTCGGCGGCGTGGTCGATAGGGCGATAGTCCGCGAACTGGCCGATTTTTACACGACGGAACCGAGCTTGCTGTCGGTTTTAGAGCATATTTTTTAAAGAGAGTAATCATGGCCGGACATAGTAAATGGGCTAATATCAAGCATCGCAAAGCTGGGCAGGACGCCAAACGCGGCAAGATTTTCACCAAAATGCTGCGCGAAATTACCGTCGCGGTAAAATCCGGCGGCCCGGATGCAGGCAGCAATCCCAGCTTGCGCACCGCCGTTGACAAAGCCTTGGGCGCCAATATGCGCCGCGACACCATCGATACCGCCATCAAGAAAGCCTCAGGCGCGCTGGAAGGCGTCAATTACGAAACTATTCGTTATGAGGGCTACGGCCCCGGCGGTACGGCGGTTATCGTCGATTGCTTGACCGATAACCGTAACCGCACCGTCGGCGAAGTCCGTCACGCCTTTACCAAAGCGGGCGGCAATCTGGGCACGGACGGCTCGGTGGCCTATCTGTTCAGCAAAATAGGCATCTTAAGTTACGCGCCATCGGTGGACGAAGACGCGCTGATGGAAGCCGCGCTGGAAGCGGGCGCAGAAGACGTCATCAACTATGACGACGGCGCGGTCGATGTCATGACCACCCCGGAAAATTATCTGACCGTAAAAGACGCCCTGATTGCCGCAGGTTTTGAACCCGACAATGCCGAAGTTACGATGCAAGCCGCCACCCAGGCAGAACTGGACGCCGACGATGCGGAAAAAATGATGCGATTGATAGACCGCCTGGAAGACCTGGACGATGTGCAGGCTGTTTATTCCAATGCGGATATTAGTGACGAGATTATGGAAGGGTTGGATTGATAGATGGTGGATAACTGGCTTTTGTCTACAACATTAAACAAAAAATAAGCGGTTTTAAAGCATTAATGAGATTTGAATGGGATGAAAACAAAAATCAGCTAAACATTCGTAAGCACGGTATCGATTTTTGTGATGCCGCTTATGTGTTTTCTGATCCTTTTGCTTTAAGCATACCTGATGATGAGCATTCAGAAGCCGAAGAGCGGTGGCTTTTATTGGGCAAAAGTTTTTTAAATGAACGTGTGTTATTAGTTGTTCATACTTTTCGCTATGATGACAAGGTCAGAATCATTTCCGCCAGAAAGGCAACGGCTACCGAGATTACAACTTATGTTAAGAGGCTTGCAAAATGAAAGAAGAATATGATTTTTCTAATGCCGAACAAGGTAAATTCTATGTGCCTGTTGAAAACATTCAGTTACCTATTTATTTAGATAAGGACATTATTCAATACCTTAACGAAAAATGTCTGACTACACAGGAAAGCCTGCAATTATTAGTTAATGATTTATTGCGCAAAGACATTGAAATCGCCAAACGGGTGACTTTGTAGGTTATCGCTAACCCAACTGAGTTGGATTGATAAGTGCTTTAGCCGTAATCAAACAAATTAGGAAGTTTAGTTCAGAATATGAATAATGAAATAATTTCAGTAATTGACGTTGCTAAAAATCTTGGTAAACAAAAGGCGCATGTTTTCAAAATTCTGGGACGGTTAAGTATCGAGACAGTAAAAGAGAGATGTAACGATGCTAGGGGTCAGAAGATAGCATATATAACAACTGATGATTATAATCGGATAAGGGAACATTTTGCTGGGACTGAGGATGATTCTGAAGCCTCTTTTACTCAACCGGACATAGGCGGCGTGTTTTATTTAATACAGTTAGAGCCAGAGCATGACCCCGGTAGGTTTAAACTTGGATTTGCTACAAATATTGAAGAAAGACTCCGCTCGCATAAAACGGCGGCACCATTCTCTAAGGTATTGAAAACGTGGCCATGTAAATTGCTTTGGGAAAAGACTGCTATTGAAAGCGTCTCTCAAGATTGTGATCGACTTCACACCGAGGTATTCCGTTCTGAGTCAATAGATGAAGTGCAATCGCGCTGTGAGCAGTTCTTTAAACTTACGCCAAAATAAATAAGCCCTTAGAGGTAATCATGTTAGAGCATGTACAAATTATTGAACAACATGGGCGAGCTAAATTTGCAGTCATTGATTTTGAAGAATACCAGTCAATTAAAGCGCTGTTATTAGAGCCTGAAAAATTAGCGGATTATTTGGATTATTTAAATCTGCAAGAAGTTAAACAAGCATCGTCTAAACGCTACACTTTGGCAGAGGTTAAACAGGTTTGTGATCTTGCTTAACGAGAATTTTAATCTATTGGAATGAATTGAAAACCCCAGCATTCAATGAGAGCTTGCATCATGAATCATCTTAATGAAATAACGACCCACAGCCAAAAATTGCCGGAAAATTTACAAAAAGAGGTGCTGGATTTTATTTGTTTCCTGGAGACACGTTATTCATTCAAACCGATAACGCGTAGCAACCAATTAACCGACGAAGACATCGAACAGGCTTGCGGCATTTTGCAGGCGCCACACGGTATCACTTTAGAACAAATGGATGTGGCCATAAAAAAACGCGGTGGGCGTTTATGATTGCAGTTGATACCAATGTGCTGGTGCGGTTATTAATTAATGATCCAGACTCACAGGCGCAAGTTGGATTGGCTAAGGCTCTACAAACCCCGCTCCGCCTTGGAGGTAACGTTAAGGAAATAACTTTATTATTTTACCCCCTCACCCCAACCCTCTCCCAGAGGGCATAGGTATCTACACAAGTA
>PMJA01000345.1:5880-9033 GCA_003158415.1 Methylobacter sp. | reverse complement strand
CGTTTTTCCGCCGGCAAGCGTTGCAATTCAGGCGTTTCGACATACACCACGATCCATTCGGCCCGCAAGCTGTTGGCTAAACGTTTTCCGGCGCGAACCAGGCGTTCCGCCAAGGCGTTGGGGCCGATGCAGACCATAATACGCTCGTTGACCTGCCAGACTTCACGAATGGCATTATCTTCCCGGTAATCTTGCATCTGGGCATCGACCCGGTTGGCGGTTTGCCGCAACGCCAATTCCCGCAAGGCTATTAAATTGCCTTTACGGAAAAAATTTTTAATGGCTTCCTCGGCCTGTTGCGGCAAATAAACCTTGCCGTCTTTGAGCCTGTCCAGCAACTCGTCGGGCGGCAGATCCACCAGTTCGATTTCATCGGCCGCTTCAAACACCGTATCCGGCACGGTTTCCCAAACCCGTATGCCGGAAATCTGGCCTATATCATCATTAAGGCTTTCCAGATGCTGCACATTGAGCGCCGTATAGACATCAATGCCGGCATCGAGCAGCTCTTCGATGTCCTGCCAACGTTTGGGGTGCCTGCATCCCGGCGCATTGGTATGCGCCAGTTCGTCAACCAGAATGATTGAGGGCTTGCGCTTGAGGGCGGCATCCAGGTCGAATTCCTGCAAAACCGCCCCTCGATATTCAATCGGTTTAGTCGGCAACACCTCCAAGCCTTCCAGCAGAGTGGCGGTTTCTTTGCGGCCATGAGTTTCCACCAGACCGACAATAATGTCACTGTTTTCGGATCGCCGCTCCCTGGCAGCCAGCAGCATAGCATAAGTCTTACCTACGCCTGCCGCCGCACCGAAAAATATCTTCAACCGGCCTCTCCGGGCTTTGGCTTTATCCCGTTCGACGCGGGCCAGTAATTCATCGGGATCAGGGCGTTCGTTGTTCATGATGAGGGTCTCGTGCATCGTGTGTGCATTTTAAATTTATAGCCAGCCAGCTCTTTTTAGGCGCAAATACAACAGCAAACTGGCTAATGCCACGGTGACGACTACAACCGGGTAGCTGTATTCCCAATCCAACTCCGGCATGTATTTGAAATTCATTCCGTACCAGCTGACGACCAAGGTGGGCATCGCCAAGATCGCTCCCCAGCCGGCCAGCCGTTTGACGACTTCGTTCTGTTGCACCGTTTCTAAAGTCAGATATACCTGCATCGCCGCGACCAACATCTCGCGCATGCCTTGAATCGTCCGATCAATACGTTTGATATGGTCGGCAATATCTCGAAAATACACCCGCACCTCCTTGGGAACAACCTCTTTATGAAAACGCATCAGTTCATTGCAAATACCCATTACCGGCGTAATGGCGCTTTCCAGCAGCAGTAATTCACGTTTCAGTTCGTAAAGGCCTTCCATGGTCTGCCGACTGGGCCGGTATTGAAAAATAGCCGACTCCAGCACATCAAACCGTGCATGCAAGCCGTCAATGACCGGCATATAGTTATCGACGATAAAATCCATAATCAAATACAGTGCAAATCCTGGCCCTTTGGCCAATTGCTGCGGCATAGCCTCGCAGCGCTCCCTGACTTTGCTGTGACTACTGGAATAACCGTGCCTGACCGTCACCAAAAAACGCGGCCCCAGGAAAAAATGGGTTTCTCCGAACTCGACTTTATCTCCAGCAAGATGGGCGGTATGCAGCACTATGAACAACGATTCGCCATATTCCTCGATTTTCGGACGCTGATGCGCCGCACAGGCATCTCCGATAGCCAAGTCATGCAGCCCGAATTCTTGCTGAATTTTGACCAACAGCTCGTCGTTCGCCTCGCGCAAACCCAGCCAGACAAACGTGTGTTCCTGTTTTAGCACTACACTGATGTCTTCTATCGTCACATCGCCAATACTGACGCCATTTTGATAGGCCACACACTTCATGACCATGCGGTTATCGATAGTATCTGTCAAAAACGCCTCTTTCTCTGGATCGTCGGTGTCTCGCCAATAATTTCCGTTATCTTATAAGGAAAGTACAGAATCCGTGTCTTGCTCCAAGCGTTGTATCTAAGCTGAAAATTTTAGCGGTGTTTTAACTTTAGGCAAAGCACCGCGCATGCTAGCACAAAAGTAACACTGTTTGCCACAATGATGGGCCAACTGGCAATCAATGCGCCATAGACTATCCAACCCAGCACCCCTAGGCTAAATATACTGTACATCGGCAGAGAAACGCCTGATAAATCACGTGTCTTCCATGAATGATAAGCCTGTGGCACAAAAGCAAAGGTGGTTAAAAATGCTGAAAAATAACCAATTAGATCGGTCGTGATCATGTCTCGCTTACTCAAATTATTAAGAAATATAACGCATTAATTTCCAAAAACCCTTAACTCAATTGTGGAACGTAATCCAATCGGTATGGACTTTGTCCCAATCTTGAAGTGCCAAACCGTGCAAAGTAAACAATTCACGAATCTGCTGTGAATCCCACTTGAGGACATCCTCAAGNNATAGATGACTCGATCCGGGCTCATCTGGAGCTTGAGCTCCAGCTCCTGCAGAACGGCAACTTTGCCATAGCCTGCGGGCACGCGGCGAACCGAGCAAATCTCACCCGTTTCAGAATCGAACTCCAATTCGGTGCCGAACACGTTCTCCGGGGGAACGATGCCTTCAAGTGCCGAGCACACGACTTCTCGCGGCCCGGCGGAAATCACGTAGAACTGGAAACGGTTTTCGCCCAAGCCTTCACTCAAGATTTTGGCGAACAACTTGACATTGTCTTTGAGCCGGACGCGCTTACCTGCTTCAATGAGGTGCTCGCGGCGGACACTACGGAATGCAGGGTCGTGCCGCAACAGATAAGTCAGCTCGGCACCCGGTTGAACGAGGTTCGAGCGCGAGAGACCCGTAACTTTCACCTCGAAATCGGAAATGCCGAGCATCTCTGCCAGCGCATAACCTGAATCGTTAAAGCTCAGTGTCTGATCGAAGTCGCTAGCCACAAGATAGTCCGTTGTTCTATTGGGCTTGGTAGTTATGTCGCTCATGTTATTTCTGCCTTAATGAAGAAATGATACTTTAGCGAGTCGTAATATCGTCAATATGATTTTTCGCCTTTCGATACCTGAAAATTGAAGCAACCAGCCTATTAAACTAAATAACCTCAACCAAAGATGTATTCACACCGTGT
>PMJA01000345.1:0-5839 GCA_003158415.1 Methylobacter sp. | reverse complement strand
GCTTGAACTGTCTCCTGGAGGGTGATGAGAATCTCCTGACATTGCAAAGAAACCAGCCTTATCTTTCCCAGGGATAGTTCTGCTGACTTAATATTCGTATTCATTCTGGAAAGCTTCAAGACCTCACCCGTCAGGTTCATGAATCGTTCGTATGCAGTATCTGCATTCTTCAGATCTTCATTGTCAATTAGGTCAGCAATGCCGCGAAGAGTTCCAAGAGCCTTTCTGGCAGATCCATCATAAGACTTAATACGTTGCTCGATTTTATCCATCTCTTGATCATCCGCCTCTTCAATATGAAGCTTGTGGAGAGCAAATACTTTCAGGCTGGCAGTAAGTGCTTCATACGAGAGCATGACGACCTTATTACACTGGTTGCCGTTTGTATTTTGGTCGATGAGGCGGTTCAAGCTCACTTCAAAATGCTCCAATTCTTGGGCACATTGCGTCGCAGAAATCTTTTGGGCCTTAAGATTGGTATTTTGAATGGCAAGATCTAGAATGGTTTCATCTAATTTTCTATATTGTGACCAGCATGAATTGAATTCATTTATCATCTTAGTCTCTCGTGGGAGTTTCTCCTGAAGAATGATGGATTCGATTTCCTTCCGACCGCTGTCTACACCATCTACAGCCTGGCGAGCTTGTGCGGCAAAATCTTCTGATGCCTCATCGGTAATCGCTAGAACGGCGTTCTTCTCGGCCTCAATGGCTTCGAGAAAATGAATCCTCATCGTTGATAGTAGATCAACCTTAATAAACTTCGTCTCGAATGGATTGAAACTCTCTCTATAAATAAAGCCAAATAGGGTAACTGCTCCTAAAACAACAAGCAGCAGTACCCATGGCAAGTAAACATATAATCTTCTCTCTGTCTTTTCTTCCATACTTGAGCACTCTAAAAATACTAAAACACAATTGAATTTTAATTGTTGCCGTTGTCTCCAGTTAAGTCGTCGCATGAAACGTTCATCAAATCATTACGCAGGCAGAGTAAGGTTCTTTAGCCAATTCGTCCATTNNCCTTCAGACGCTCGTGCATTCGGGCCAACTCGGCAAGAATTCGGTCTTCTCCGGTTTGAATGCGATTAGTCCCCTGTTCGATTTGCTGCATATTTACCCCCAAGGCATCCATATTCCTGCCGATCAAGGCCACCGAAACCAGGGCAGTGAACAATGAAAAGAATACCAGTCCAAATAAAATCAGTCCCGCTGCCAGCAATCGCCCAAAAAAGGAGATGGGCACCACGTCGCCAAAGCCCACATGGGTCATCGTCACCCAGGCGGACCAAATGCCATCCAGAGGCGAGTTAATATTGGGATCGATCAGGAAAAGTATCAGTCCGGCCACCAAGGTCACCAAGGCCGCGAGCAAGACCAGATAACCCAGATTCTTGAGCTTGAAAAGTTCGATCCTGAGGCTGTTCCCCCATTGAATCGCATTATGACATTCGCTTAGCCAACGCATGTAGATTACCCCCTGTTTAGTTTGTTATTTGATCGGTGGAATATCAGACCATTCTTTCGGCACTTGATACGAACAGGATTTCCTGAGACTGAGCCGAGCCAATCTCTGGAAAACCCATCAGAGTGCATCATCAATCAGCTTCTGCTCACGGACGATGCTTCCGGTTGCCAAGTCGCACAACAGGTTCCACTCCGAGCCGTCGCGTACCGTTATCTCATATTGCACCCAAAAATATCCGTGCCGATGAAGCATTTGTTGTTTCTCAATTACCCCTGGATGCAGAAGCAACGCCTCTCTATGGCATGGTTCAATGTAAACTTTGCTGGGAGGCAGCGTATAGCGATCGGTATCGTTCGCATCCGCGCTGCCGACCTGCAGGAAGGTCGCCAGTATTAGCAAGCCGCGTCCTAATTCCATGACGGATTTTGTCCAGCCTAGTGCATGGCATCCAACGCCAGATTTAAGGTCAGGACGTTAACTCGCGGCTCTCCCAGAAAGCCAAACTGACGGGATTCAGTGTTCGAAGCAACCAAAGCACGGAGTTTTTCCGGCTTCATATTCCGCGCCTTGGCCACGCGATGGACTTGATAATCCGCCGCCGCAGGGCTGATATGCGGATCCAGTCCGCTACCCGATGCCGTAATCAGATCAACCGGAACCGGCGCCTTATTGTCCGGATCGGCTGCTTTTAACGCCTCAATACGGGCTTTAACAGCATCTACCAAAGCCGGGTTGGTCGGCCCCAGGTTGGAGCCGCTGGAAGCGCCGGCATTATACGGGAAGGGTCCTGTCGCAGAAGGCCGTCCCCAAAAATGATCGGGACTGCTGAAAGGCTGTCCGATTAGAAGGGAACCCGTCGGCTTGTCGGCGCTATCCTTTATCAGGCTGCCGTTGGCCTGAGTAGGAAACAGCAGCTGTGCCAGACCCGTCACCACGGCCGGATAAATTACGCCGGTTAACACCGTTAATAATACAAATAAAATAACTGCCGGTTTCAAATGCTTAATCATTACCCACTCCTTTAAACTAGACCCAGCGTGACCAGAATCAGGTCAATCGCTTTAATGGCGATAAATGGAACAATCAACCCGCCTACGCCGTAAATCAGCAAGTTATTTTGTAGCAGTTTGGCGGCGCCGACCGGCTTATATTTGATACCCTTTAATGCCAGCGGAATCAGCGCCACGATAACCAGCGCATTGAAGATCACCGCCGATAAAATGGCGCTCGCCGGTGTCGCCAGTTTCATCACATTCAACACGTCCAGCACGGGATAGGTGGTTGCAAACGCGGCCGGAATAATCGCGAAATATTTTGCGACGTCATTGGCGATACTGAACGTCGTCAACGCGCCGCGCGTCATCAGCATCTGTTTGCCGGTTTCGACGATCTCGATTAATTTGGTGGGGTTCGAATCGAGATCGACCATATTGCCGGCTTCCTTGGCCGCCTGGGTGCCGCTGTTCATCGCTACCGCGACATCGGCCTGGGCCAGCGCCGGGGCGTCGTTAGTGCCGTCACCGGTCATCGCGACCAATCGACCTTCAGCTTGGTACTGCCTGATGAGCTTTAGTTTCATTTCTGGTGTGGCTTCGGCCAGAAAATCATCGACCCCGGCCTCGGCGGCAATCGCAGCGGCCGTTAAACGATTATCACCGGTAATCATGATGGTCTTGATACCCATCTGGCGCAATTCGGCAAAACGTTCTTTGATGCCGCCTTTGACGATGTCCTTGAGTTCGATCACACCCAGTACGCGCGCGTCTTCAGCAACCACCAACGGGGTGCTGCCGCGACGCGCCACGTCATCGACCAATCGCTGAAACTCTGGCGGAAATTTGCTGCCAATCCCGCCCAACCTTTCAACATGAATACGAATGGCGTCGGCTGCGCCCTTACGAATTTGCCGTCCTTCTATGTTAACTCCGCTCATCCGGGTTTGGGCGCTAAAATGCACGAACGTCGCTCCCAGCCCATTTACATCCCGTTCTCTGAACCCGTATTTTTGCTTAGCCAAAACCACAATACTGCGTCCTTCCGGGGTTTCGTCGGCCAATGACGCCAGTTGCGCGGCATCGGCCAGTTCTTTTTCGGATACGCCTTTAACGGGTATAAAAGCGGAGGCCTGCCGATTACCCAGGGTAATGGTGCCAGTTTTGTCCAGCAGCAAGACGTCGATGTCACCGGCCGCTTCCACGGCCCGGCCGGAAGTTGCAATTACGTTTTTCTGCATCATCCGACCAATGCCGGCAACGCCGATGGCGGACAATAAGCCGCCGATAGTCGTCGGTATCAAACAGACCAGCAATGCCACCAGCACTGTAATCGAGATCGGTTGTCCTGCGCCTGAGGTTGCTACGGCATACAAAGAAAACGGCAGCAAGGTCACGGTGGCCATCAGGAATACCAGCGTCAACGCGACCAGCAGGATAGTCAAGGCGATTTCGTTAGGCGTTTTTTGCCGTTTGGCGCTTTCCACCATGGCAATCATCCGATCCAGAAAGGCTTCACCCGGATTGGCGGTAATGCGCACCACCAGCCAGTCCGATAACACCCGCGTGCCGCCGGTCACCGAACTGAAATCGCCGCCCGATTCGCGGATCACCGGCGCACTTTCGCCGGTGATCGCGCTTTCATCCACTGATGCTACCCCTTCTATGACTTCACCATCACCGGGCACAAAGTCACCGGCTTCTATCAATACCACATCGCCACGCCGTAAGGCGGAACCGGATACTTTGGAATAGTTGGCACCATAACGCGGGTCATTCAGTTTTTTTGCGGCAATATCACGCTTGGCGCTGCGCAAAAAAGCGGCTTGCGCCTTGCTGCGGCCTTCGGCGACCGCCTCGGCAAAGTTGGCGAACAAGACCGTGCCCCATAACCATAAGCTGACCGCCAAAATGAAATGGGCCGGTTCTTCCCCTTTCCCGTCAAGCGCCAACACCCAAAGCAGGGTGGTCAGCATACTGCCGATATAAACGACAAACATCACCGGATTTTTCCACTGCTGCTGCGGTGTCAGCTTACGGAACGAGTCCACCAAAGCTACGCTCAGGATTTGTTTATCGAACAACGACATTGAAACAGATTTATTACTCATGTTGTTTCCTCACAGGTTTTCTGTGGATAACTGTCGGGTTGGGTGCGATACGGGCTTTTGGATAGGCTCCACCCCGTACCGCCGTAACCCGACGAAACTGATTATTTAATGCCGATCATCTGTAGATGTTCGACCACAGGCCCCAAGGCCAGGGCAGGAATAAACGTCAGTGCGCCGACCAAGAGTACGACACCGATCAATAACGCCACAAACAGCGGGGTATGCGTCGGCAAAGTGCCGGAACCTACCGGCACGATCTTCTTCGCCGCCAGGGAACCTGCAATAGCCAGTACCGGCACGGCCAGCCAATAGCGTGAAAATAGCATCACCAGCCCCAGCAAACCGTTATAGAACGGCGTATTCGCCGAGAGTCCGCCAAACGCGCTGCCGTTATTGTTACCGGCCGACGAGAACGCATACAACACTTCGCTGAAACCATGTGCGCCTGGATTGAAAACGGACGCCGTACCCACCGCGACCATGACGGCAATCGCGGTACCGCCCAAGACCATGAGCGGCGGGATCAAAATAGCAATCGAAGCCATTTTCATCTCATAAGCTTCGATTTTTTTACCCAGATATTCGGGCGTGCGACCGATCATTAAACCGGACACAAACACCGCGACGATCGCAAACATGATCATGCCGTACAGCCCAGAGCCGACGCCGCCGAAGACGACTTCACCCAGTTGCATCAGCCACATCGGCATCATGCCGCCGATAGGTGTAAAGGAATCGTGCATGGCATTGACCGAACCGTTGGACGCAGCGGTCGTCACGTCTGCCCACAGCGCGGAATTGGTGATGCCGAACCGGGTCTCCTTACCTTCCATATTGCCGCCGGACTGGCCGACGCTTGCCGACTGGTCAACGCCCAATGCCGCCAGCGCCGGATTGCCGCTTTGTTCTGCCGGTACCGTCACAAAAATCAGCGCGACAAGAATCAGCGTCATCGCCGCCAGTATCGCCCAGCCTTGCCGGGTGTCACCCACCATCATGCCGAAGGTGTAGCACAGCGCCGCAGGGATCAGCAAGATAGCCAGCATTTCCAGAAAGTTGCTTAATGGCGTCGGATTCTCTAACGGATGCGCTGAATTGACGTTAAAAAAGCCGCCGCCATTGGTGCCAAGTTGCTTGATGGCGACTTGGGATGCTGCCGGGCCTACTGCCACGACTTGCTCTTTAGCTTCGGCCGACTCCATAACGGGTTTGCCTGCGGCATCTTGCAACGCCACGCCATCGGCACCCAGTTTAGGTTGTTCGAAACT
>PMJA01000189.1 GCA_003158415.1 Methylobacter sp. | reverse complement strand
AGTCGGGTTACGCTGTCGCTAACCTAACCTACAAATCCCCCAGGACCATAGGACGCGCATCATATATGAGTTACTCATTTGGCCTAACCATCCGCTTGATGCTCGTTCCCAAGCTCCAGCTTAGGAACGAGCAGAAGTAGAAAAAATGGGTTTAAACTCCGTATTCATGACTTCATTATCTGTTTTCATACGTTCAATTCTTCTTGCGTAAACATGAATCCGATCAGATAGGTCGAGTACCACGACACGCTGGGTATTGTGAACATCCCAAGAACGCTTGTCCTGCATTCGATCCACGGCGTGCGCTACGCCGCACCATGACACTCCCGCACTTTGGGCAGATCGGTGCATTTTTTACCTCGTATGCTGTCTTTGGGACGGTCTCGTTGGATGATTTTACCTCCTGAATCAGTTGCGTCAGTTTGGCACCGTCAATCAACTCAATGTTTCGACCATCGGAAAAAGCCTTTGCATCACTGGTAAATACACCGGATGTCACCACATAACCGCTTGTCGCGCCCTTGGCGGCCATCGCGCCAAACAATTCGCGTACCACTTCCACCCCCACCTTGAATGCCTTCCACTGTTTGCATTGCACAAGATGGGTCTCGCTACCTTTCTTTAGCACCAGATCCACACCGCCATCCGGGCCATTTCCACCCAGCTCAACCACCGTGAATCCACGTTGCCGGAACACCTCACCAACCAGCATTTCAAACTCGCGCCAACTCATATCCAACAGCGCATTCTGCTTGCCTCGCTGTTTAGTTTCGCAAAGCAAATGCTCCCGCTTTTTGCGACCCAAGAACGACATAACCGCCCCCAACAAGAAAACAAAGGGCAATAAATACTGGCCGACCATCGCCAAGGTCTTGAATAGCTGTCCGCTAACAAGCTCCCCTATTTTTCCGAGCTGCGCCACCACAACATCCTCGCTTGCAGCGATGCTGTGCAGCCAAAAATAAGCGATTATGGCAATCGCAAAATCTATCCACCAGGGCAATACTTTTGCAATATCCAACAATTCTTCTAAAATACTATTTTTTCTGCGTGACATGAAAAAAACTCCTTTGCAATGCTTGATGCTTGTTCCCAAGCTAGAGCTTGGGAACAAGCAGAATCCTACTGGATAGCTATCATGAATACCACCGTCTTTAAAATAGAACTCGCCGCCATTAAAGCCTGGGTGGAAAAACGCATGATCTACCTGCGGAACTGACCGATGGTTCTGATCGTTCGGTGCGTCGCTATATTCAAGCGTTGAAGGTAGGGAACGTGCATGAAATAACTTATGNNAACTATTATGTACAATGAAACAATGGGTTACAGTAGCCATAAGCGCCCTCTCCTGCTGGAGAGGGTTGGGGTGAGGAGAATAAAATCAACCTGTTATATCCCCCTCATCCCAACCTTCTCCCTCAAGAGAGAAGGATCTGGTACTTGTGTAGATACTTATGCCCGGAGGGAGAGGGGATAAGATGTCGAAGTGTGTCATGCGCGTTCCTAAGCATCAAAATGACCTAACAGCATTTCCGTGGCGTTGTCGCTCTCGGTATTAATCGTTATCACATAAGGCTGCTCTTCCGCAGAAAGGGGTTGCACCGAAGCATACTGATGTTGCAACACATCCAGAGTCGCCTCTGAGGCGTCCTGTTGCCGATGCCTGATACGTCTGCATAATTCTGCATCGGATGCCTGAAAATCAACAATAACAAAAGTTACACCGCATTCGACGGCAAGCTTCAAAAACAGGTCGCGCTGCTGCATTTTAAGAAAAGCCGCATCAATAATGACGGAAAAACCGGCTGCTATCACCGCTTTTGCACAATCTGCAAGGTGCTGATAAGTTTTCAGGTGGGCCTCCGCCGTTTAAAGTCCGCTGGCTAAGCCGCTGCAGGTAGACTCCTGCGCCCGGTAGCCGAATAGCCGTTTGCGTTCTATATCCGAGCGTATCTGTATAGCGCCTATTTTTTCAGCAAGCTGACCTGAAACCGTGGATTTACCTGAACCTGCATAACCATGGGTAATGATTAATGCGACTTGGCCGTCTTGGGTGTAGCGCTCGGCCAGATGGGCAAATTCCGCGTACTTTATGCACTCCTGATTATCCGCTTGCTGCATAGAACGCAACAACGAAACTTTGGCACAGACCAGCGCACGATAAACCAGATAGTACCGCAATAAAGTCAGGCCTTGGTAATCACCGGTTCGTTGCAGATAATGATTGAGCAAGCGAAAAGCCAAGCGCTCATAACCGAAGTGCAGCAAATCGATGACCAGAAAAGCGATTTCGCTGATGACATCTATCCAGCGCAGCATCGGGTTAAACTCGATACAATCAAACAGGGTGACCTTGCCGTCAATGAGGGTCATATTGCTCAAATGCAGATCGCCATGGCATTCGCGCACATAGCCTTGCCGCTTGCGCAGTTCCATCAATCCGGCTTTGTTATGCCATTCCTCAGCGCCCCAACGCTTAATCGCCTGTAGTTGTTGTTTGTGTTGTTGGTCTACCAGCAAGGGGCCGATATGGTCGAAATTCTCGACAAACCAACGCCGGATACAAGCGCTGGTTCCATAAGGGGATTGTGCATCCGCCTTATCCACGGCGGCATGAAAATCGGCAATAATAGCGGTGATTTGATCAATGTCACCCGAGTTCAGCTGCCCGCACTCGGCCCGTTCGCTGAGCGTGTAGCCTGCGGGAAACTGCATCATCTTGACGGCGTATTCGATAGCCTCCCCTGCCCCGCCTATTTTAGGCCGCTCCGGTGTTCCTGTGATCGGCGTCACATCGATATATAAGTCTTCGGCCAAACGCCGGTTTAGCCTTAATTCTTCGTGACAAAAAAACCGCCGTTTCTCCAGCGTGGAAAAATCAAGGAAGCCGAAATTAACGGGCTTTTTTATTTTGTAGGCATATATTCCGGTCAGCAGCACCCAGGAAATATGGGTTTCAACGAGGCTGACAGCTCCGACTTCATGCGGATAAGCGCCAGCCTCGGACAATGCCCGGATCAATGTAAAACCGATATTATTACTCTCCATCTTGACTAAAAATTACCCACAGCACTTAAAAATCATTAAGGTAATATCATCATTAAATACTTCGCTTTGACGAAATTGTTTTAACTCTTTTAGCAGTGCTGCAATGATAGCTTGCGGGGAATATTCGGCATGTTGAATAAAAACAGCACTGACGCGTTCTATACCAAAAAATTCGCCATCGGGGTTCTCAGCTTCAGTTAAGCCATCGGTATAAAGCAGGATTAAGTCGCCGACGGCGAGGATTGTGGTTTTCTCTTCGAAAACCAGCTGCTTGCGTACGCCCAGAATCATGCCATCGGCGTCCAGTTGGCTGCATTCTTGTTGAAAAGGGCTGAGTAATAAAGGCGGTGGATGCCCTGCATTGGCAAAGCTTAATTGCCGTGCGCTGATGTCATATTGCAAATAAAACAAGGTGATAAAGTAATCGGCATTATCCAGATCCTCAAACAAAAATTTATTGAGTACATCAAGCATTTCCGCAGGGGTTCCAGGTCGGTTCGCCTGGGCGCGAATGGCGCTGCGCGTTTCCACCATAAATAGGGCCGGACCGATAGCATGGCCTGAAACATCGGCAATAATCATATCCAGATGGGCGTCATCCCGATAGAAATAATCGAAATAGTCGCCGCCCACCTGAGCGGCAGGCAGGCAATGACCTACGACTTCAAAATGTGCTGATTTAATTGGCGCTGAGGGTGACAAAGACGCTTGAATCCGTTGGGCAATCTTAATTTCACTCTGGGCAATGGCCAGATCAACCTCGGCCTGCCGGATTTTCTGCTCGGCCGCTTTTCGTGCCGTAATTTCGTGGATAAAACCACTGAAAATATAGGCGTTGCCGAGCTTTAACGGGGATATGCTGATTTCCACCGGAAATTCCGTGCCGTCCCTGCGCACGGCGACCTGCTCTGTCAATTGATTTAACAGTGGGCCGGTGCCGGTGCGCAAAAAATAGTGTAATCCCTGGCGATGGGCTTTGCGTAAGTGCGCCGGGATAATTAAATCATCCAAGCGCTGGCCGACAGCCTCGCCACGCGACCAGCCGAACATTTTTTCGGCCTGGCCATTCCAGTCAGTAATGATGTCGTAAGAATCCATAATCACGATGGCGTTTAACGAGTTTTCAATAACCAGTCGGGTGCGCTTTTCACTGTCTATCAGGGCATCCTGAAAATGTTTGCGGGCAGTAATGTCCCGATCGACGCCACGCCATTTAAGCAGTTGCCCGTCGGCATTGACGATAGGTAATCCGGTTGATTCGGTATATACGGGATGTCCGTCTTTATGCTGGTAGTGGTTGGTCAAGGCATAAAAAGGCATGTGACTGATAGCGTAACGCTGCTGTTTGGCCTTATCTTGTGACGTTAGAAATTCGGTATAGTGTTTGCCGATGACGTCTTTTGGACTAAAGCCAAGAATCTGGTTAACGGCGTTGCTGCTGTAGCTATAGTAGCCTCGCGGGTCTTGCTCCCATAACCATTCGCCGGTCATTTCCGCCATTTGCCGGAAACGCTCTTCGCTTTCCCTTAAAGCAGATTCAATTTCCTGACATTCGAGCATGGCTCTTCAACCTTAAAATATGAGTTAACCACAGAGACACAAAGACACAGAGAAAAATAATTTGATACTTGGACATTTTGACTGCTCAAAGCAAGCTTTGAACTCCGGCACCGGGAGTCCAAAGCTTGCTTTGGCTGTGCTACACAACACATAACAGTATCAGGCAATTAATGATTGTATAAAGCCAATACCTGCTTCACATAGTTTTGTGTTTCAGGATAGGGCGGGATAGAGTTGTTATAGCGGATGACGGCATTTTCTCCGGCGTTATAGGCGGCGACGGCAAGATCTATATTGGGATTGAACAAGGTGATTAAATATTTTAAATAGCGTGTGCCTCCGTCCACATTCTGGTCGGGATCATTGCGATCGATAACGCCGAATCGTCTTGCCGTATCCGGCATCAACTGCATTAAACCCACAGCGCCTTTGGGCGATTGTGCGCTGGAATTGTAAGCCGATTCCGTTTGAATAACAGCATGCACCAATTTGGCATCAACCTGATGCCTGTAGGCTGTTTGTTCAATAAGGTCTGTAAATCTTTTTTTGTTAGTTCCGGTAAAGTTTTGCACTTTAGTAAAATCGCTTTTTACCGATAAACTGAGAGGATTTGTCTTTATAATGCGCTTATAAAATTTATTTCGGGGTTCGTCGGTATAGTAGACTCGACCGTCGGTATCGGTAAATTTATAAATATCCGCCAACGTTTCATTGGAAATAAACAACGTCAATAATATAAAGACAAGTCTCATTGTTTTCCACCTTATTTACTAGATTGCTGGTTTTACCACCACTAAACTTGCGACTTTAGTTGCTTTATGCCGGGCTTCATCAACGCTGTCGGCGCTTGCCAATGCAACCCCCATCCGCCGGTTTACAAAGGCTTCGGGTTTGCCGAATAATCTTACTTCGCTATCGGGTACGACAAGGGCTTGCGCCAGACCTTTGAAAACTACCCCTTTAGCATTAATGCCGCCTAAAATAACCGCGCTGGCTCCGGCTCTTTGCAAGTCGGTGTTTACAGGCAAACCTAAAATGGCCCTTGCGTGCAAGTCGAACTCACTTTGTTTCTGGGTGATCATCGTCACCATGCCGGTATCGTGGGGCCGTGGACTAACCTCGCTAAACCACACATCATCGCCCTTGATAAATAACTCGACGCCAAACAAACCCAGCCCGCCGATTTCATGGGTTACTTTAAAAGCAATGTCCTGAGATAACAGCAGGGAAGCTGGGCTCATAGCTTGTGGCTGCCAGCTTTCCCGATAATCTCCATTTTCCTGCCTGTGCCCGATAGGCGCGCAAAAATAGGTCTGGGCGACGCCTTTTTCATCCAATGCACGAACCGTCAGCAAGGTAATTTCAAAATCAAAATCAATTTTAGCTTCAACGATGACTTTGCCGGTATCAACCCGTCCGCTGGATTTGGCATAATCCCATGCGCTTTTAAGCTGATCAGGGCTTTTAACCATAGACTGACCTTTGCCTGATGATGACATAGTCGGCTTAATAAAGCACGGATAACCGATACCGGAATCTACCGCCGCCTGTAATTCCTCAAAGCTTTGTGCGAAAGCATAGTTTGATGTAGGTATGTTAAGCTGCTTGGCGACGAGGGTTCTAATGCCTTCCCGATTCATGGTCAGTTGAATGGCCCTGGCATTGGGTACTACCGTACATTGCCCTTCGGCTTCAATATCCGCCAGAGCCGCCGTTGCAATCGCTTCAATTTCAGGAATAATGAAATGCGGGTGTTCCAATGCAATCAGCTTTTTCACTGCCACGGGATCGGTCATATCAATAACATAACTACGATGGGCGACCTGATGCGCCGGAGCATTTGGGTAACGGTCAACTGCTATCACTTCCACGCCGTAACGTTGCAGGGAAATAGCCAATTCTTTGCCTAATTCACCGCTGCCGAGCAGCAAAGCGCGGGTTGCATTGCCGGTTAATGGGGAGCCTAGTGTCATTTTGTGTCCGCCAGATAGTTATCTATGTCTTCTTTTGAAAAACCGATTTTTTTAGCCACACGATCAGCATGACTGACGCGGGAAATACCGGCAATTAATTTATAAATCGGCGCATCATCGGCAAATTCAACTTGTCTGGGCAAACCCACGCCTGACCTGACAAAATTGTCGACTAATTGATGGTTGTGGGTAATTAAAATGGTGCTGTTGCCTTTACGATAAAAGCCGTTCAGTACGTTAGACGAGGATTCCATTTTTTCCTCAAAGGTAGTGCCTTCGGATAATTCATCCAACACCACTAAACTTTTAGGAGTAGTCGCCAAAAATATGTCTTTGGTTCTTTTTAATTCGGTACCGAAGCGCCCTTCCCCGTCATTCAAATGGCTGACTTCGGATACTTGATAAAAAATCCTGTCTGCTACCGTCAGCGTTGCCGCCGTTGCCGGCACAAAACAGCCGATTTGCGCCAGCAGTTGGATTTGGGTGATGGTTTTACAAAACGCCGTCTTGCCGCCGCTGTTGGGCCCGGTCACCAGCACCAGCTTATCATCTTCTAATACAAAATCATTGCCGATGTAATCGGGATTGCCTTTGCCCAAGACGGGATTTTTGGCGTCAGTTAGATTAATGCGGTGATGCTCGCCAGCCATCAGGGTCGGTAATACCACAGGATTTGCCATAGTCTCGGCAAATTTAATAAATGACAGCAATTCATCCAATTGTCCCAAGGCATCCAGCGTTTCGGCTACATCCGGCGAGTTTCTAAATTCATTTCTTAACGGGATAATACAACTGTCGCGATCGAAGCTGCCTATCACCGGATAATAAACCAGCAATAACGGCACAAAGAAAATAGTCGCCGTGGGTATGGCCTCAACGGAAACGTTAAACAGATCCGTAGGAAAAAAATGCGCCAATGTCCAAACACTTGCGAAAAAAAGCGTAATCAGCAGCGGCTTGAACAAGCGCGGCCTGAATATGATCGCTGGTGAAAATGAGCCTTTTCTTTGCTCTTTGGATTGTATGCCGGATTCCGAAATATAAGCTGGGCCTGCCATTAACGAATAGGCCCGCGTATCGGCAAAGGCTTTTATTTTATCGAACAGCGATTTTAAATAAACACTGTTTGGCGTTTCGATAGCCTGAAGCTCGTCTACCAGTTCCAGCATGAACTTTATGCCCCGCTTATATTGCAGATAGCCATAACCTTCAATTTCATGTTCTTCCCTGGCGGTACCGAACGTACCCAGGAATTCGCCGAATAACAGCAGGTAAAAGTTTTTTTCATGGGCGGTGGCGGTTTCCAGTATACGTTCCAGCGCTTCTTTTAACGCGGGATTCATCCGTAATTCCTCAACGGCATCCTGTTTTGCCTTAATCCCGTCGAAATCAGCTGACGGCTGGGTTAACGAGCGATATAACACTGCTTGACCTATTGTGGTCGCGGCATGATTAACTGCATCAAACACTTGATCGACTTCCATGGTATTGAAAGCGCTTTCGTCTATGACGCCGATGCCCGTAGCCAAGGGCTTGCTGGATTTAACAACAGGCCAGACGTCTTGCCAGGCTTGTAATAATGTTTTTTTCATCGCTTACCCTCTTAAGGCGCCACAGATTCGCAGATTATATAAAGGTTAATCTGTGAATCTGTGGCAGTTCTCCAGTAAATTAATAATGGCATCGACGTGCGCGTTGGTATCGTTCAGAGCCGGGATATAACGATAACCGGTTCCGCCCGCCGCCATAAATATCGATTTATTCTCCATCGCGATTTCTTCCAACGTTTCCAGGCAATCCACCGCAAACCCCGGACACACCACATCAACCGTCTTAATGCCCTGCTCAGGTAAAGCTTGCAAGGTATCGACACAATAAGGCTTTAGCCATTGCGCCTTGCCGAAACGGGATTGAAAGACAATCATCCATTGTTGATCATTAAGGCCCAGTTTTTCGGCTATCAAAGCCGCTGTTTTATGGCACTGATGAAAATAGGGGTCGCCCCATTTAGTTAGCTGCTCGGGTAAACCGTGAAAGGACATTAATAGCCGTTCATTTTTACCGTGCTCGCGCCACGCCAATTCAATCGAATCGGAAACAGCGGCAATATAATGGCTATTCTGATGATAATCGCTGATAAATTGAATACCGGGCAGATGTCGCCATTGGTTCAGTTCCTTGACCAGATCGTCATAAACCGATGCAGTGGTGGTTGACGAATACTGGGGATACAACGGTAAAACAATGACATCGGTGATTCCCTCTTTTTTAAAGGCACTTAACCGGTAGGCTATGGAAGGTTCGCCATAACGCATCGCATAATCGACGCTAATGCCTTTAGTGCGGAGCTTGTCGGCAATTTTAGTGGTTAATCTCCGGGTCAGATCGCTTAAAGGCGAGCCTTGTTCATGCCAGATTTTGCGGTAAGCTTTCGCCGAACGAGCGGGCCGAAACGGCAATATCAAAAAATTCAGTATCAGCCACCACAACGGGCGCGGCAAATTAACAACGCGGGGATCGCCCAAAAATTCCTTAAGAAACCGCCGCACCGCCCGCGTTGTGGGCGCGGCCGGCGAACCCAGATTGACCAGTAATACACCCGTCTTTTTTGCTGTCATATCAAAAGCCTATCGGTTGTATTATATTTTTCTTTGATACCTATCGATTAATCAGATTTAAAAATTCAGAACGCGTGCTGATTTCTTTACGAAAAATACCGGTCATTACTGAAGTCGTCATCACCGAGTTTTGTTTTTCAACACCGCGCATCATCATACATAAATGCTTGGCTTCAATAACCACCGCCACACCTCTGGCACCGATTGACAGCTCAATCGCATCCGCTATTTGTTTAGTCAGTTTTTCCTGGATTTGTAAACGCCGCGCATACATATCAATGATACGTGCCACTTTGGACAAGCCCAACACTTTGCCTTGCGGTAAATAACCGACATGACATTTTCCGATAAACGGCAGTAAATGATGTTCGCATAACGAATAGAGTTCTATGTCCTTAACGATAACCATATCTTCCGTATCGGCGGTAAAAATGGCGCCATTAAGCACGCCTTCCAGCGTTTTATCGTAGCCGTTGTTGAGAAATTTGAAGGCCTTGGCCGCACGTTTTGGCGTGTCAATCAGGCCTTCACGGTTTAAGTCTTCACCAACCGCAGCAATAATTCCGGCGAAATGTTCTTCCATGGCTTGTAATCCCAGTTATAAAAAAAACAGCCGAAAGTATAGCACTACCCTTCGCGTTGCCGCCACATTTTGAAGCCGTTTATGTGTGTAGTAAACTTTAAGGCTTCCAGTATGACCTGCTCATCTGCACCCGATTTGCCGACATTTTCGCTGATGTACCTGCGCCAACCTCTGGCTCCCGGTTCGCCATGAAAAAGGCCTAAAATATGCCGTGACACGCTGTTTAAACGGGCTTTTGTTTTAAGCTGCTCCTGAATATAAGGGATTAATGACTCGACAATTTCATTACGTGACAGAGGATTATTAGCCGCACCAAAAAAACGCCGGTCAACATCCGCCAAGATATACGGATTGTGATAAGCCTCTCGCCCCATCATGACGCCGTCAACGTTTTTCAGCATATCTTCGGCCTGATCCAAGGTAGTAATGCCGCCGTTTATGATAATCGCCAATTGCGGAAAATCTTTTTTCAGCTGGTAGACCCAATCATAGCGCAACGGCGGAACTTCGCGGTTTTGCTTGGGCGATAAGCCGCTTAACCAGGCTTTTCTGGCATGAACAATAAACGTTTTGCAACCGGCATCGGCAACCGTTGCAATAAAATGCACCAGCTCCGGGTAAGAATCACGGTCATCAATACCGATCCTCGATTTAACGGTGACCGGAATGGCGACGGCCTGGGACATCGCCGCCACGCATTCCGCCACCAGCTCCGGCTCAGCCATTAAACAGGCACCAAAACGGCCGTTTTGCACCCGGTCGCTGGGGCAGCCGACATTCAAATTGACTTCTGTGTAGCCGTAGTCCTCAACCATCTTGGCGCAGAGCGCTAAATCGTGCGGATTACTGCCGCCCAATTGAAAAGCCACCGGCTTTTCAGCGGCATTGAATTGTAAAAACCGGTGATGATCGCCGTGAATTAACGCGCCGGTGGTAACCATCTCTGTATATAACAAAGCATGTTGTGAAATCAATCGGTGAAAAAAGCGGCAATGCCTGTCAGTCCAATCCAGCATAGGGGCTATGCAGAATGTATAGCTTGGTATTTCTTTATTCTTCAACCAGTTATCCTCTTTTATTCTTCTTTATTTATTGCTATTCTTGTTCATTTTTGTAACCGATTGGTCTAAAAGAAGAAAGCACTCACTCACTCACTCATGTAGGTCGGGTTAGCGATAGCATAACCCGACGCATCGAAACCGTAAATGTCGGGTTACGGCTGTCGCCTAACCCGACCTACGCAACTACAATCAGTTTTGTCTATTTTTTTAGCGCTTTGATGGCGCTGTATACGTTATAAGACCTGGAATGATGTTTTAAGCTTTAGACAAAAAAGAGACAGACTGTCTAGTGACTAAACTAAAAAATATCCAGTTTCTGCATAATAACTTGTTATGTTACAAGGCAACTCACACTTATTCAAACATATTCTTTATAATACAATATTTTTCAATATTACTCTTTACAATACATTTTGAAATAATATAATGACATTATTTGTTAACTGTGGAGACTGAGGTGAGCTATGCCAGCTATTAATGTATCAAATGCTTTATACGAACGGTTAGGTAGTTATGCGGTCGGTTTTGAAACGCCAGAATTAGTAATTGAAAAGGTGTTAGATGTGTATGACACAGTTATGGGTAAAAAAGAACCAATTGTTGTTACTCATGGTAGTTTGGATAAACGGCGAATATTGAAAGTACATAATGAGATATTCCAGTTTTTACGAGATCACAACGTTATTTTTATGCCGCGCCAAAAAGCGAGCGAGCGATTAAATCAGGGTTATTGGTTTGTTGGTAATGACAACTATTTATCAATTGGCTTTTACACTGGCGGCGATACCAGTAACCAAACGCCTAATATCGCTTTTCATGTGTATTTGAGCGACTTCTATTTGAGTAGTATTAATCGGTCAAGATCATCAATTCCATTAAGCTGTATACAGTTATCCAATACGCCAGGATCGTCTGGATGGGAAACAAAAGAATCTGTGATAAATGAAATTAGAAAGAAATTAGGCGGATTTGAATGCAACCGAGTGACTGACAGCATAGAATCACGCTGGAATCGTTTTTATGAGAACCGCAGCCATAACGATGCGGATTATTTGAAATGCCTTGAGGAGTTTTTAACTAAAGATAAACCGATCATTGATGAGATTATTAGGGATGTAAAAAACTCAGAGATTGGCTTTTTAGATAAAAACAAAGTCGATAGAAAAATATATTCTATCGAGAGAATGCGGAAACTAATTGTTACACGGTAACACGCTTATGATTCCATCACCAGCACATAAGCCCTGCGTAATAATTCCATTTCCGCAGGCGGCCTATTTCTTAGCTCGGTCAGTGTCCTGAATTTGCAACCGTTGTCGGCAATTAATTGATGGGGCGGGTCTAGCGCTTTAAAGCTGGCCAGATATACGGTAATGACGCCATCTGGCGTGTCTACCCGTTCCCGGTAATCGACATGCGCTTGTAACAGATCGGCAGGTAAGCCCATGGCTTTGCTGATGGCGCTTACGCTATTGATAGCCGCTGTGGTGTCGATGTCTTCGGCATCGGCTTCCAGTATCTCAGACAACGCGGGTAAAGGTGTGGGCGTGCATACGCTGGCGTCAGGATGTTGCACGAACAAGGTCAGCGCGCTGATGGCGCCGTTGTAATAAAGGATCACCCGGCTGTTTGTTGCTGATTCGATCATGATGGTTTTCCGTGTTGACTATCCCATAAGCGTTTATAACTGCTGTCCAGGCGCGACAGTCGCGTCGTTGTGTGATGTAGCGAGTTGAATTCGGGAAACCTACCGCTTTTACCCGAGGCATACCACTGCTCCATCGCCAGGGTCAGTTGCTGTTTTTCTGTATAGTCCTGGGCTATCCGGTCTTTCAACCAGGTCATGCTGTTGCCCGGTGTCAGCTCGACGATGCGGTAACGCGCGCCGTTTTCAAATATGCGCACGCCGCCCCCTTCCGCCGCCGTCTGGTATAGTTTGATCGGATCGACGACTTCCAGACCCGCCAGATAATTGATGCCGAATTCATGCAGTTCGGGCAGCCACGGCACGGTCGGCCCCATCAATACCGTGGTCGCATGTTGCGCTAATTCGGCCAGACGCGGGAAGGTCTTATTGGTGATGGAGCTGGCTGTTAAAAATACCCAGTCGGCGTCGGGCAATAAGAACTCGCAGGCGGGGTCGGGGTAATCGGTATCCACCGGTTGCCGCTCCAGTATGCGTAGATCGAAATCCTCGGCATAGCGTTCTATGCCCGGATAACGGCCGACGACGACCACTTTTTTATCTTTTAGCCGGGGCAGGAAATGTTCAAAAACGGCCAGATTGCCACGGTTGGCCGCTGTTAACAGCGTGATGCCCGACGGTAATTCAAACCGGTTTAAACTGCTATTGATAGCGGCCATGCCTACGGTGGCTTTGTAAGGTTCCCAATCGGTGATCCAGGTCGCAAGTTCCCCTAGCGTTTTGCCAACCAAGGTGCCTGGCCACGGCAAAGTACGCGTGACCAGGCCGGGGCTCATGGCAAGCCCTAAGCGCTCGGCCTTGCACACAGTCCAGACCAGGCCGATAGTCAGTTCGGTGACTTGGGTATCGCTGGCAGCATGATCCAGCAACAGCTCATAAATCCGCGAAGGCTTTTCCATAGTCATTAGCTTGGCATGGGTAATAATTTGGCTTCGGCTTTAATGTTATCGATATTGCCCCAGGCGGTAACGCCTTCAATAAACCAAGCCGATTTGCAGGGATGTGGCTTGATTACATCATATTCCGCATAAAAACTACCGTCGCTATTGAACTGTAGCCTGCCGATACGCTGCGTTTTAGAGCCATCGTACCAATAGCAGCTTAAGTTTTGCTCACCTGTATAAGGATCTTTGATGAGTACATAACTGGCCTCATCGTAACTCGGATAATGTTTGATTTCTCCAGCCACAAAGCCGAGCTTGTTGATTTCTTCGCATAGTCGCTGACAGACACATTCTGCCAACTGGCGGTTGATTGCGATGTGTTCTGATAAAGCCATTAGTCGACCACTCCCGCCGCTAAAGCCATAATCACTGTAGCGCCCGAAAGATCGTCGGGATCCAGCTGTTGTATCAATGACAAAACAGCCTGCGCATCCGAGGTGTGGCCCTGTCTTAGCTTGATAAACGCCAAGGCTTTCAGTGTATATAAATAAAACAGGGCGCTGTCATTGGCATACAAGTTCCATTCTTTAAGATTATCCAGCAGTTGGCGATAATCGTTGGGAAAGCCGCCTTGGCGCGCCGATTCTTCCAGGCCCGCCAAAACGATCCGTTCAGCATCGGCGAGACGTTTTTGGAAGAAATAAAATTTATACAGCGCAAAATACGTTTGCAGGCAATGACTATCCAATGTCTGGGCTTGTAAAAACAGCTTTTCCGCCAGATGTTGATCTTTTGAACTTGCCGCTACTGCCGCTTGCAGCAACTGATTCACCTCGACGGGTATGTTCGGGCTGAACAGCACCCGCTCCTCAAACGCAATTGAGTTCATTACCAGATCTCGGCAGGCACCATCAGCTCGGCAACCGGTACGCCGCCTATCAGATGCTGCTCGACGATGGTTTTAACGTCAGTCTTTTTCAAATTGCCGTACATAATCCCTTCGGGATAAACCAGTACACTGGTGCCCATCATGCAAGGCCCCATGCAGCCNNCGGTTTTGGGTACACACAAAGACATGTTTTTCCGGTCTGGACATGATCGTAATCCTTATAAAAGTTAAGCGGCTTGTTTATGTTCATGGGTGAAGCAATCTTTCGGGCAGACTCTGGAACAGGCTTCGCAGCCTATGCAATCCAAACCGTTCTTTATACTCATGACCATGCTGTTGTCATCGTCGTCTTCAAAATCGCCATAATCATCATCAAAATCTTCTGCGTTCAACGCGTCCGCTTTTTCCACCAAATCGAATACATCGCGCGGGCACACTTTAAAGCAGCGACCGCAACCTATGCAGGTTTTTTGATTGATGTCGGTTACGAAAGCCGGTGTCCATTCCGCGCCGCCAAAGGTGATGCCGGTTACAAATTCAGACATGATCAGTCTCCAGAGCTTGCCGCTACAGCGAGAGCGGCGTTTAGTTTTTGATTGGCCTCGTCCCATGCTTTACAGGCATCGTAGGTGGCCGTTGCAATGCCCATGATCTCATCGTAAGCATCGGGCAGTCGGTCTTCAATCAGGTCATGCAATTCCATCGCCTGTTCGCTCGCCAGACGCTTAGTCTTTTTGACGTCTTTTTCCAATTTTTTCAATTCTTCAGGGGTCATGGGCATGCTCCTTAATCGGTGGCGGCGTTGTTATATTTTTCGATTAAGCCCAGGGCTTTTTCTATCGCTTTATCGCTTTTCTCGCACAGATCTTCCAGGCTGGCAAAGCCGAAGCGATGGGTGTCGCGCAATATTTTGTCGACGACGATCAATTTTCCAACCATGATCAGGGCGCGACCGAAACCTTCATGGGTCACATTTATCATCGGCGCGGCCATTAAGCCGGACTTTTTTTCAATCAGCGTCGCCAGCGAGTTGTAATAGGCTTTTAAACGGGCGATGGTGATTTCTTCTGGATCGCCAATCACCGGGATTTTCTGTTTGCGTTCTTTGGTTAAAACGACAGGATCGATGATTTTTGCTTCCGACCAGCCGTCGTAAGTGTCATAAGTGTCTATGGCACGTAATTGTTTA
>PMJA01000350.1:2757-10487 GCA_003158415.1 Methylobacter sp. | reverse complement strand
GTTGAAAAATATCATAATGAACAGCGCGAGTTGGAACACCAATTGGCTGATCCTGCGATTTATGCCGAATCGGAAAAAGCGCATTTAAAAAAATTACTGGAAAAAAAAGTACAAATCGATAAGGCGTTGGATGAGGCAGAAACGGCTTGGATGGAAGCGGAAGAAAAGATTGAAAATACCGAATGAACTATGATTCGTGGTGGTTCGGAAAAATTCACCACGAAGTTGATAACGAACTCGAAGTTTTAGGTTTTATTCATGCCGGGAAATTATTATTGATAGCCGTATTTTTGCCGACGTTTTTTATGAATCAGGAAAAAGCCAATGTTTGACATCATAAAGCGGGTATTTGATATTTGCCTGTTTAAAAAAGGGCCTCAGGATTTACCCGGTTCGGTATGGCTGTTACGGATATTGTTAGTTGCTTATGTCTGTATCCGGGCATTAATGTTGAGCATCCATTTTGATTGGCTTAATGTGCTATTACAGATTATTGTTGAAGTTTTTCTGGTGGTCGGATTTGTTTGGGTTATGTTATATCTGGCGCGAAAGTTGGGGCGGTTCTATCAAGTACTATCCGCAGTATTAGGAACAGATGCGCTGATCAGTTTTTTTGCTCTGCCCGGAATAGCCTCAATGGAGACAGGGCAAGTTGGATTATTGGTATTTTTGGTAATGCTGGGATTAATTGGTTGGCATTGGGCGGTTACCGGGCATATTATTCGTCATGCGCTGGAGAAAAGCCTAAGTTTTAGTTTAGGTCTGGCGTTTTTATATCTATTGGGATCTTATCAGGTGATGGCTTTATTGTTTCCTGAAGTTGTTGGCGTTAAATAGGGGAAGTCATGGAAAACTATAAACATATATTATTGGCGGTGGACTTTTACGAACACTGTGAAGCCGTTGCAAACAGGGCTAAGGATTTGGCTATTAAATATCAGGCCAAGCTAAGTATAATTCACGTGGTAGATAGTTTGCCGATTACAGATGCCAGTTATGGGGGGGATATTCCTTTCAATATGGATATAACAACAGAGTTGATGGCTGGGGCAAAAAAAAGGTTGACTAAGCTGGCTGAAAAGCTGGCCGTAACTGAAGACAGGCAATGGCTGGAAATGGGCAGTCCCAAGTCGGAAATAATCCGGGTTGCAGAAGAAAACAAGGTGGATTTAATTGTAGTCGGCTCACATGGCAGGCATGGATTGGCTTTGTTACTGGGATCGACCGCTAACGGCGTGTTGCATAATGCGACGTGTGACGTGTTGGCGGTGCGTTTGCAGGAAGATTGATGGGTTGTTTCTGTAGGAACATAGGTATTTACACAACTACCAGCTCCTTCTCCCTTGAGGGAGAAGGTTGGGATGAGGGGGATATAAGCATTTGATTTTATTCTCCTCATCCCCGCCCAATGTTTCCGGGCTATCTTGCCCGGAACCCTGTGGGCGCTCTCTGAGCGACCAAATCCGCTCCCGGCGGATTTGTCCAGCAGGAGAGGGGGCTGATTGCTACTGCAATCCATTGTTTTATTGAGTATAAAAATTGTGTTGATACTTATGCCGTAGGAATACGAGATATGCGTTTCAACAGAAAAAAGATCGATTGCACATACTGATTAAAAAATAAAAGTGCTACACATTATTAAGGTAAATAAATGATTGGACATATTGAAAGTTACGATCCCGATAGCCAAACCGGGGCAATAAAAAGCGGGGAAGCCGCTTTTTCGTTTCATTTGGATGATTGGGTCGCACAAGTGCCGCCGGATCAAGGTGATGACGTCAATTTTGATGCAGAAGGAACCATAGCGCGCAAGATTGACTTGGTGGGCGCTTATTTGGGTCCACCCAAGGCGGTTAAATATAAGTATGTTGCGGCGACGCTGGCCTTGTTGTTAGGCTTTACGGGATTGCACCGATTTTATTTGGGCTTTTATTGGTTAGGCATTGCGCAACTGGCGCTGACTGCGGTAACGGTCGGTTACGGGGCGCTCTGGGGGTTTGTAGAAGCTGTTTTACTGTTTACCGGCCATATCAATAAAGATGCTAAAGGTCGTCCTTTAAAATAGTTAAAGCAAAACCTGCCGCCATAAAAAAAGGCTCTTGCCAAACAGCAAGAGCCTTTTTTTACGCCGAATGCTTAGCCTTTACTTGGGGTAAACATTAGCAGCAGTCAAGCCTTTGGGCCCAGACTCAATGTCAAAAGTCACGGTTTGACCTTCAATGAGCGTTTTAAAACCATCGCCCTGAATAACGGAATGATGAACGAATACATCTTCGCCGCCATCAGAAGGTGCTATAAAACCAAAACCTTTAGTGTTGTTAAACCACTTTACAGTGCCTGTTGCCATTTTGAAAACTCCTAAAATAAAAACTTANNCTTACGGTTAACACAGAACTACAACATTGATAACCGGGACTTCCACGTTCAACATCTTTACTCTGCTAGGCGCGAATTGTACTGTTATTTTTGGCTGGACGCCATTTATTGAAACGTTTTATACAAACCATCCAGCACCAATGAATTGGGACTCACTATGCCGATAACCTTGTTATTTTCAAGAACCGGCGCCCTGACCAGATTATAGTTGGCAAATAGCCGCGAGCAATAGCGGATATCCATATCGGGATGTACCGAAATGACGGGTTTATTCATGATTTCATAGACGTTAACCCGATCCGGCGCCCGGTCTTTAGCCAGCACATGGCGGGCAATATCGCCGGAAGTCAGCATACCGTATTCATCATCCTCATTGCGTTTATTGACAATAAGGACAGCCGTTTTAAGCGACTTCATCTTTATTAACGCATCGGCAACTGTGGCTACGCCGTCTATGGTGCCGAAATCGGTTTTCATGACATCTTTGACACGGATTAAGGCATTCTTTATTGTCATATTTTATCCTCAAGTTCTTGGGTTAATTCTTCAACCTGACGCATGACGCCGATAGCGTCCTCAACATCAACCTGAAAAGCAATGCCGGTGCCGGGTTTGTTGTCGAATTGCGCAACCTTGGCGATTTTTTCCAGAATGTGTCGGCTGAGATGTTCTTCAACCAGAAACATTAACACATCCCTGGGCGATTCCAAAGACAGGCCGAAAAAGGTTTTGGACTGTTTTAAGCCTTCGCCACGGGCATGGTTGATAACCGTGGCGCCTTTTGCGCCGCTTTGGCGTGCGGTATCGAGCACCAGATCGGTTTTATCATCTTCGACAAAGGCAATAATTAATTTGAAATGCATGGTTTTCCTTACAGTTTGGATGAGAGGCTGCGTTTGCTGAGATTATGGGCGATTTGGGCGTAAGCCAGCACAGAGATGATGGGAAATAAACTGGCAAAGGCGATTAAGCCGAAACCGTCCGTTAGCGGGTTTCGACCCGGTACAGCGTCCGCTAGACCCAGTCCCAATGAAGTCACCAGCGGCACGGTGACCATTGATGTTGTTATGCTGCCTGTGTCATAAGCCAAGGCAATAATCAGTTTAGGCGCAAACAGCGTTTGTATTATGACGATGATATAGCCTGCGATAATGAAAAAATAAGGCCCCGTGCCGGTGACGATGCAAAAAGTACCCAGAGCAAGCCCGATAGCGACGCCCAGAGCGACGGCAATACGCAGTCCCCAGGCGCGGATGGTGCCGCCGGAAATACGGTCGACTTTGATGGCGACCGCCAGCAAAGTCGGTTCAGCTAAAGCGGTAGCGAACCCTAGGCTGGCGGCAAAGCTATAAACCCAGCGATAATTCTGCCAGACTACCGGTTGTAGCCCAGGATTAACGCCCAGAAATTCGGGTGTCGTCAGTTGCGTCGCCATCAAGTTTCCCAGCGGGAATAGCGCCATGTCCAGTCCTTCCAGAAAAAAAACTATGCCGAGTAAAACAAAAACAAACCCGACCACGATTTTTTTGGGATGCGCTAAGGGTTTGCGTATGACCAACAGCTGAAAGCCGATGATAACGACGGCTATCGGTAAAATGTTTCTACAGGTTTCCAGCAGTTTCAGCGCGAAATGTACTAGCCATTCAAGCATATAGCATCCCGTAAAGCATCACGAAAATCATCGGCGCCAAGGAGGCGAAGACGAGTAGTCCAAAGCCGTCTGTTATCGGGTTGCGGCCTTTGATGGCCGTCGCCAATCCTACGCCCAGCGCAGTCACCAGCGGCACGGTAAGGGTCGAGGTGGCGATGCCGCCTGAATCGTAGGCGATGCCGATAATCTCGGCGGGTGCAAACGGCGTTATCAGGGCTACGCCGCCGTACGCGCAGAAAATTGGGTAATAGACCGGCCAACCCCGGATAATTCTTAACACGCCGATCAAAATAGCAAGGCCCACAGACAGCGCGATGGTTAGCCGAAATCCTAAGCCATAACGATCCCTGGCGGCTTGGGTTTGTTCAATGACATGACCGGCACTGGCGCTGGTTGCCGCTTTTTCGGCGACCGCAACCAGGGCCGGTTCGGCAATGGCGGCGCTAAAACCCAGACAAAATGCAAAAGCCAATAGCCAGAATAAACTGCCTTTGCGGGCAAAATCGTATGCCATCGCTTCACCCAACGGCAGCAAACTGAGTTCCAATCCCTGGATAAACAGGCAAAGACCGAATACAACAAAAAGCATGCCGATCATTAAACGGGCAACATCAGGTACGGGTTTACCGATAACCAGAACCTGAAAAATCAAAACAACGGCAAGGATCGGCGCTAAATCCAGAAAACTGCTGAACAATTGTCTAATAAATCGGTTCTTTAGCATGATATTCCAACGTTCTTAAGGTATATTGCAGCTGCAACGCAAGTTAATCCCTGAAGTTATCATATTGTAATGGCATCTCCAGCTTTTCATCCCTCAGCATTTGAATAACTTCCTGGAGATCGTCGCGTTTTTTGCCCGTCACTCTGACTTTATCGCCTTGTATCGCCGCTTGTACTTTTAGCTTTTTGTCTTTAATCAATTTGACGATTTTTTTGGACAGCAATGTATCCAGACCTTGTTTTAGGGTGATTTCCTGGCGCATCATTTTGCCGCTGCCTTTGGCGTCGCCTACCTCCATGCAGCCCACATCAACACCGCGTCGGCTGAGCTTTGAACAAACCACGCTAAACATTTGCTGTAACTGAAAAGTGGATTCGGAAATCATAACCAGTTTGTCGTCGGTTAGTTCAAAGCTCGAATTGGAGCCTTTAAAATCAAACCGGGTGGCGACTTCTTTATTCGCCTGATCGATAGCGTTTTTTACTTCGTGGGTATCAAATTCGGAAATGATGTCAAAAGAAGGCATAGGTTTAAGCTCATGGTTTGTTATGTCTAAAAAGGGCGATTGATCCACGACATTTTATATCTGTTTGTAGGTATTTATAACATCGGTAACCGCTTTTATGCGCAGGCGACGAATGGCCTCGCCTATTTTGGCACCTTGAAGGCCGCTATTCAGGACAATCGAGGTATCCACAGAAGCCGAAGCATTTGCCGCCAACTTTATCAGCCCGGCTTGAGGGTAGGTGGCGTGTTCAAAGCCTGTTCGGCCTTTAGCATCGGCAGCGCATGCCAATAAAAACTCAGGCAGCGTATTGTTGGTTTTAAACGCGCCTAACGCGATTAACATATCGGTTAATGTTGAGGCGCGTAATTCAAAGGCTTTATGACTATGGGTGTGATATTGCATGACGTGCATCGCCAGCGCTTTAAATGTGTTGGGTACGCGCAAGCGGGCGCACAAATTTTCCAGTATGTGCAGACCCTTTGTTTCGTGACCATAGTGATGCGGCCAGTTTTCTTTGGGTGTGATGCCTTTGCCCAGGTCATGCACCAAGGCCGCAAACCGGACTTCAGGTCTGGCGGATAGTAGCGCCGCCTGTTCCAGACACAGCATACTGTGCAAGCCTGTGTCTATTTCCGGGTGATGTATTTTCGGTTGCGGAACACCAAATAAACAGTCTATTTCAGGGAATATTTTTGCCAGTGCCGTGCAGTCTTTTAAAATATAGAAGAACGCTGACGGCGTTCGCTCCTTAAGCGCCTTAAACAATTCCGCCCATACACGCTCAGGCACCAGGTAATCAACTTCGCCTGCTGTGACCATAGATTGCATCAGCGCCCCGGTTTCTGCGGCGAGGGTAAAGCCCAGGTGTCGGTAGCGTGCGGCAAAACGCGCCACGCGCAAGATGCGCACCGGATCTTCGGCGAAGGCCGGTGAAATATGCCGGAAAACCCGGTTTTCCAGATCCTGTAAGCCGCCGTAGGGATCAATCAATTGCCCTTGCGGCGTCATTGCCATGGCATTGATGGTCAAGTCGCGGCGGATTAAATCCTGTTCCAGACTGACATCCGGTGAGGCGTGAACGGCAAAACCCTTGTAGCCGGGCGCGGTTTTTCGTTCTGTTCGGGCTAGAGCGTACTCGTCATGGGTTTGCGGATGCAAAAATACCGGAAAATCCTTGCCTACCGGGCGAAAGCCTTGTTTCACCATAGCTTCGGGCGTTTCACCGATGACTACCCAGTCCTTTTCTATGACGGGTAACCCCAGTAATTGATCGCGTACTGCGCCGCCAACAAGATATATTTTCATTACTGGATAAGTTACGTTAATGTTGAGGTTAGAATAGCACAAGCTTAGGTTGAATAATAAAAGGCATGTTGTGATAGAAGTTTTTGGGGTGAGCATTCTAAAGCGTTATTTCTCGCTGCTGCTTTTTGTTATGGCGGCGAAGTTGATGTGGTATTAGCCGTTAGATATTGAATTTTGGTGATGCCGTTTTGATCGCGTACAATGCACCATTTGAATAGTGGTGCGGGACATAAGGCTATGGCAGACAAAGAACACATTAACGATGACCAGTGGCTGGATAAATTAACGCCGGAGCAATTTAGTATTTGTCGCTTAAAAGGCACCGAGCCGCCTTTTACCGGAAAATATGCAGATTGCAAAAAGACCGGCGTTTATCATTGTATATGTTGCGGCAGCCCTTTGTTTGCTTCTGAGACCAAGTATGATTCAGGTTCGGGTTGGCCCAGTTTTTGGGCTGATTTGCCTGAAGGGGGTGTGATCGAGCATATTGATAGCAGTCATGGCTTACGCCGGGTTGAAGTGACCTGTAAAGTTTGTGATGCCCATTTAGGTCATGTGTTTGAAGATGGCCCAAAGCCCACCGGGCGGCGTTACTGCATTAACTCAGCCGCCCTGGATTTAAAAGAAAAATCATGAGCGCCCGGCAACAGGTGCAAAACTTACTGGATTTTATTGATGCCAGTCCCAGCCCGTGGCATGCGGTTAAAAGTATTGAAACCAGGCTTTCTGCTGTTCAGTTTGTAAAGCTGGATGAAACCGCAAAGTGGGATGTGCAACCGGGCGGACGTTATTACGTTATCCGTGACGATTCCTCCATTATTATTTTCGTGCTGGGGCAAAAACCGTTGCCTGAAACCGGTTTTAAAATTATCGGCGCACATACCGATTCACCCGGCTTAAGAATAAAGCCAAATGCCGCCACTGGGGCGGATGGCTTGTTAAGGCTGGGTGTTGAAGTTTATGGCGGGCCTATACTTGCCACTTTTACCGACAGGGATCTGAGTCTTGCTGGGCGTATCAGTTATAAAGACGATAAAAATAATCTGGTTAGCCAGCTGGTAAAGTTTGACCAACCCTTGTTACGATTGCCCAATCTGGCAATCCACATGAACAGGGCGGTCAATGAAGACGGCTTAAAGCTCCATAAGCAGAATGAATTACCGTTA
>PMJA01000350.1:0-2703 GCA_003158415.1 Methylobacter sp. | reverse complement strand
CAGTTGGATAATTTAGCCTCTTGTCATGCTGCATTGCAGGCCTTGCTGGATGATGCGACACTAGAAGGCGATAATACGCTGGTTTGCGCCTTCTTCGATCATGAAGAAATCGGCAGCGCAAGTAGCAAGGGGGCGGACGGGAGCTTTCTTACCGATGTNNTCCTAATTTTCCGTTAGCCTACGATCCTGACCATAAAGTCACTGTGAATAAGGGGCCGGTGATCAAAGTAAATGCCAATCAGCGGTACAGTACGGAAAGCGTGTCACAGGCGATGTTTGTGGACTGGTGCGAACAAGTGGGTGTGCCTTATCAGACCTACTCACATCGTAGCGATCTGGGTTGTGGCAGCACTATCGGGCCGATAACGTCTGCCAGATTGGGCATCCGTTCAGTCGATGTGGGCAGTCCGCTATGGGCCATGCACAGTATCAGGGAAAGCGCCGGAGTATTGGATCATGGTTATATGATCAGCGTGATGAAACGGTTTTTTGCCGACTAAACCCTACTAAATACTATCAATTCAACAGGATCATCGGTGCTGTTTTTATTCTCTTGCCTCAATCAGCTTAAAGCAAATAAATGAAGCTCATCACTGTGCTATGTGCTTTAGGCTGTCTATTACTTTCGCAGTCGTTATATGCCGAGGATGCCTCGGTCGAATATAAAATAAAGGCCGGTTATTTATTTAATTTCACTAAATTTGTCACCTGGGCTGATGATGATTCTGAGACCTTTAATCTTTGTATTTTGGGGAATGATCCTTTTGGCGAATTAATTGATCCTATCGAACAACAATCAGTCATGGGTAGATCCATTAAGTTATTCAGATTGGGGGCATTAGGTTCCAAAAAACAGCCGCATTGCCACATCCTTTTTGTCAGCTCTTCCGTTGCAGATATGCCGGTTGCCCAAGATGTTGATAACACCTTGGTCGTGGGCGAAGGCGGCAGGTTTGTAGCGCAAGGCGGAATGATTGGTTTTGTTATCAAGCTGGGTAAAATAAAATTACAAATCAATTTGAAACCGATAAAACAGAGCGGATTGAAAATTAGCGCCAAATTATTGGAAGTCGCTGATGTTGTTAAGGGCGATAACAATGAATAAATTTATTGGTAATCTGTCAATTAAGCGTAAATTATTACTGACGTTAATTTTCCCTAGCGTGGTATCGCTATTATTTACCGGCGTATTTTTGGTAGTGCTGGAACTTGCAGAGTTTCAAAAAAATACCCGTGATGATTTGTTAATGCTGGCGACCATTATAGGTAATCGTAGCACCGCCGCATTGCTGTTTCAGGATACGGCGTTAGCCAATGAAAATCTGGGGGCGCTTAATGCCTTGCCGGAAGTGCAGAATGCCTGTCTTTATGATGGGCACGGCATTGTTTTTGCTAAGTTTTCGAAAAAGAACAATGAAGGATACGCTTGCCCCCCGACTATTAACGATGAAAAAACCCAATTTAAAACGGTATATTTACGCATAGTCCAGCCGATTGTTGTTGAAGGAGATAGGCTGGGAACGGTTTATATTCAGGCCGATTTTACCCAGTCGTATTGGCAAAAAATAAAATTTATCGGGGTATTATTTTTTGTATTAGTGAGCGTATCGGTACTGGCTTTCTTTTTATCAGCGCCGCTGTTAAGGCTTATTTCATCGCCTATTAGAAAACTGATGGAAACCGTCAAAGCGATCAGTGACACGAAAAATTATTCGTTACGGGCCGTTAAAGTTAATCATGATGAATTGGGTGTCCTGGTCGATGCGTTCAATGATTTGATTGCTACAGTTGAAACTCAAAACCAGTCCTTGACTCGTGCAAAAGACCGTTATCTGGCACTTTATGATGATAATCCGACTATGGTATTCAATCTCTCGGATTCCGGTTTCATCTTATCGGTTAACCGTACCGGCGCTAAACAGTTGGGCTTGACTGTTGAGGAGCTACAGGGTTGCCCTGTCTTTAATTTTATCCATCCGGGTGATTTACCCATCATGCAGGGGCTGATTGAATATTGCCTAATAAGTCCTTTTTTAATTAATAAACAAGAGCTTAGGGTTATTTGTCATAATGGGCGGGTTATTTGGGTTAGAACTACCGCTCGGTTATTTGAAAATGAACAGCAGCAAAACAGTTTATTACTGGTTTGTGAAGATGTAACAGAAGCACGCGATTTAAGCGAGCAAATGGCTTATCAAGCCAGGCATGACGCCTTGACCGGCCTTGCCAATCGCACTGAGTTTGATAAACAGATTAAGGGGGCGGTAGTCCTGGCAGGCGCGGATAACTCCGAGCATGCTTTGTGTTATTTGGATCTGGATCAATTTAAAGTCGTTAACGACACCTGCGGGCATCTGGCAGGCGATGAGTTACTCCGGCAATTGGGCGATTTATTAAGGAAAAATTTACGTAGGCATGATTTTGTAGCGCGATTGGGGGGGGACGAGTTTGGCGTGTTGATGTATAACTGCTCGCTGAATGAGGCGCTTCATGCCTGTGAAAAACTACGCGATATGGTTATGCATTTTCATTTTGCCTGGGAATGCAGAAGCTTTAGCATCGGCGTCAGTATCGGCATTTCATCTATCAATAATACCAGTTGCAATGCTGTTGACCTGCTTAAAGAAGCCGATGCAGCCTGCTATGCAGCAAAAGACAGGGGGCGAAACCGGGTGCATGTTTTTCGTACTGATGATGAAGAAT
>PMJA01000207.1 GCA_003158415.1 Methylobacter sp. | reverse complement strand
GTTTGCCGGGAATTTCGAAACAAAATCCGCCCCGTGCCGTGATGGTCGAGTAATATCTTAATCAACGCATCCCGCGCAGCCGTCGACTTTAACGGTTCGTCAAGATTTTTCAGCAGATTATCGACATTGTCGTCTTTAAGCAGCCGGGTCAGGTTTTGCTTACCCTGTTCATCCAGGGTTTGCCCGGCCAGCAACAATTTAGCGGCATCAGCGACCGGCTCAAACAATCGCTCCTCTTCGACGAAGGCGGCAAAGCTGTAAAATCGATCAGGATCGAGTAATCGTAAGCGCGCAAAATGGCTTTCCTTGCCTAATTGTTCCGGCGTGGCGGTCAGTAAAATAAGACTGGGCGTTTGCAAGCCGAGTTGCTCGACAAATCGGTATTCGGGGCTGGCGGCCTGCTCGCTCCACTCCAGGTGGTGGGCTTCATCGACGATAACCATATCCCAACCGGCCTGCAAAGCTTGTTGCTGGCGGCGCGGATAATTGGAAAAAAACTGCTGGCTACAAAGTATCAATTGCTCGGTTAAAAATGGGTTATTATCGTCTTCCGAGCGCTCATCGTCATGCAAGCCATCGTCATTAAGCTCTTCAAGGCAGCGCGCCTCGTCAAACACACTGAAACGCAGGTTAAAACGCCTGAGCATTTCCACCAGCCACTGATGCAGCAAGCTCTCCGGCACGATAATCAAGACCCGACGCGTCAAGCCGTTGATCAGCCTGTGATGCAAAATCAGGCCGGCTTCTATGGTTTTGCCCAAGCCGACTTCGTCCGCCAACATGATACGCGGCGCCGACCGGTTGGCCGATTCGTGGGCGATGTATAGCTGATGCGGAATTAATGACGCCCGACCGCCCAGCAGGCCCTTAACCGGCGACTGTTGGTGCTGTTGCAGTCGGAGCCAGGTTTGATAACGCAGCAAAAACCAGGAACTGGGGTCGAGCTGGCCGGTAAACAGCCGATCCTGCGGCTTGTTAAACTGAATATGATGGTTAAGTTCAATCTCTTCCAGCTGAATGTCTTGCCCGGCTTTATTTTTCCCTAAGTAGGTAATCAAGCCGTCTTTTTCGATCAAACGCGTGACAGTCAGTTTTTCTTCGTCTATCGACTCAATGACATCGCCTACCGCAAAGCTGACGCGCGTCAAGGGTGCATTGTCGCTGGCATAAATGCGCTGTTCGTCACTGGCTAAAAACAGCACGGTGACGCGTTTGAAGCTTACTTCGAGAATAAGTCCTAAACCAAGTTCTGACTCGGTATTACTAATCCAGCGTTGGCCGGGGATGAAATCTGCCATTGATTGAACTGCCCACACATCAAAAAAACACTATTATAAGCGTTACGGAAGAATTTTTTCTGGTTTTGGATGATCAATTCTTAAGGTTTCATCACAACTTAACCAAATCCCTTTATAATCGCCGGATTATATTCATCTACTCAACTTGGAAGCTACCATGACTGAAAATTATATCTATTCATTTCAAAAAGGCGATGGTAAAAATAAAGGTCTATTGGGCGGTAAAGGCGCTAATCTGTGCGAAATGACGCAAATAGGACTCAATGTCCCGCCGGGGTTTGTCATCACCACCAAAACCTGTCTGGATTATCTCGAAAACCATCAATTACCCGACGGTTTGCTGGAAGAAGTTAAAATCCATATCTCCGAAGTTGAAGCGCTTTCTGGTAAGCAGTTTGGCGATAGCCACAATCCATTACTGGTGTCGGTACGCTCAGGCTCGGCCATTTCTATGCCCGGCATGATGGATACCATCCTGAATTTAGGCCTCAATGCCGGAACTTTGACCGGCCTGATCGAGCAGACCGGCGACGCCCGCTTTGCCTACGACGCTTACCGCCGTTTTATCCAGTTATTCGGCAAGGTTGCCTTGGGTATCGATGATGAGAAATTCGACCTGCATTTTGCCGCCATCAAGAAGCAAGCCGGAGTTAAGGCCGACATAGGCCTGGATGCTAACCATTTACGCCAAATCAGCGAACTGTTTTTGCAGGTGGTTTTGGAAGAAACAGGTAGGCCTTTTCCTGAAGATGTTTATGAACAGCTGGAATTGTCCATTAAAGCCGTCTTCAATTCCTGGTCGGGCAAACGCGCCGTCGATTACCGGCGCGAATTTCATATTACGCCGAATATGGCCAACGGCACAGCCGTTAATGTCGTCGCCATGGTGTTCGGCAATATGGGCAATGATTGCGCAACCGGCGTCGGCTTTACCCGCAATCCAGGCACCGGCGTTAATGAAATGTACGGCGAATATCTGGTTAATGCGCAAGGCGAAGACGTGGTTGCCGGCATACGCACACCGAAACCGGTGCAGGAATTGGCGGTAGAAATGCCGGATCTTTACCGGCAGCTGGTCGATTTGCGCAACAAACTTGAAGCCCATTACCATGAAGTTCAGGATTACGAATACACGATTCAAGGCGGCATACTGTACTGTTTGCAAACACGTAACGGTAAAATGAACGCGACAGCCATGGTGCGCACGTCGGTGGAAATGGTGACCGAAGGCCTAATCAGCAAGGAACAGGCCTTATTGCGCATCAACCCCGAATTACTGGAACAGCTGCTGCATCCGCAACTGGATCCCGCCAACAAGGCCCTGCCTGTGGCTCAGGGCCTGCCTGCGTCGCCCGGCGCAGCCTTCGGCAAGTGCGTGTTTGATGCCGACACCGCCGAATTAATGGGCCGCGCCGGTGAATTGGTCATATTACTGCGGGAAGAAACCAAGCCCGAAGACATACACGGCTTTTTTGCCGCCCAGGGCATCTTGACCAGTCGCGGCGGTAAAACTTCACATGCCGCCGTAGTGGCCCGGGGCATGGGCAAGGCCTGTATTGCCGGTGCCGAAGACATTAAAATCGATGTGCGCGCCCGCCAAGCTGTTATCGGCGACCTGCATATCCGCGAAGGCGACATCATCACCATAGACGGCAGCACCGGGCTTATCTATCTGGGCCAAATCGCAACCATAGAACCGTCATTTTCCGATGAGTTAAAAACCTTATTATCCTGGGCCGATGAGTTTGCCGAATTGGAAGTGCATGCCAACGTCGATACGCCGGAACGCGCCCGCATGGCGCTCAGCTACGGCGCAACCGGCATCGGTTTGTGCCGTACCGAGCGTATGTTTAATGCCTCGGATCGCCTGCCTTTGGTCATCGATATGATACTGGCCGACAGCAAAGAAGCCAGACTGAGCGCGTTGGAAAAATTATTTCCAATCCAGCGCGATGACTTTAAACAAATCTTTGAGGCTATGTCGCCCTACCCTGTCACGGTGCGGCTGCTGGATCCGCCGATGCATGAATTCCTGCCCAGCGAACACCAGCTGGAAGATGAAATAAAATCCTTGAATCAATATAAGGTGATGATCCAAGGCCAACAGGTAGCACTGGATACGCTGGGATTGCATGCATCATTACCCGCGCCGTTCGATCATTTGAACGAGGAAGTCATCAATAAAGCGATCGCTAAAAAAGAATTGATGCTGAAGAAAGTCAAGGAATTGTACGAAGTCAATCCCATGCTGGGACACCGTGGCGTGCGTCTGGGTATGTCGTACCCTGAAATTTACCAGATGCAAATCCGCTCCATACTGGAAGCCGTAGCGCTGTGCACTAAACAAGGCACTCCGATTTTGCCTGAAATCATGGTGCCCCAGGTTATTACCGTACAGGAATTGATAAAAGTAAAAGCCTACGTCGATCAGATTCAACAGGAAGTCGAAAGTCAATACGGTCTCAGGCTGGAATTTAAATTCGGAACTATGGTGGAAACCGTCAGGGCCTGCACCCGCGCCGGAGAATTGGCTCAAGTCGCGGAGTTTTTCTCGTTCGGCACCAATGACTTAACCCAGGCGACCTTCTCATTTTCACGCGAAGATGCAGAAAACAAATTCCTACCGCTCTACAACGAAACCGGCTTGCTTGAAGACAACCCGTTTGAAGTGCTGGATGCCAAAGGCGTCGGTCAATTAATGAAAATGACCGCCGATTCAGGCCGCAAAACCCGCCCCGACATCAAAATAGGTATTTGTGGCGAACAAGGCGGTCATCCGCAATCGATACGTTTTTGTCACCATATCAAACTGGATTACGTCTCCTGTTCAGCCCCGCGCATCCCCATCGCCAGACTAGCGGCGGCCCATGCGAAATTGCTGGAGGCTGATTACAGGGTGGGTTGATCCCTCTGTAACTTGCAAAACATAACCGCCACAGATTCGCAGATTGATCTTTATATAATCAGTGAATCTGTGGCGACTTATCGTCACTCTTCAACTTACAATTTCTTAGAAAAATACCTAACATTATTTACGAAAAAATAAATTGGCGATAATCGTTAAAATAATACTGACCACAAACATCGAAGTGATCGGTATAAAAATCCGTTTATTTTCATCTTCAATATGAATATCGCCGGGTAACTTCCCGAACCAGCTAATCAGCCACGGCGCATAACTGATAATCAGCCCCAGCACCACCAATATCACGCCTATAGTCGCCAGTAATTTTCCGAATGCCATCGCTTAATCCTCAATCCAAAATCCGCAAGACATATCATAAAGGCTTTTACTCTCAATAAACTCTGCGTCTCTGTGTCTCTGTGGTAAAAAAGGTTTTTCTAGGATTATCTATCTCCAGCCTTTACTTTTAAACTTAACACTGTTAACTTAACACCGTTAACTTTTTTATTTATTCACTATGCCGCCCAAAATTAAATCGCCCGAAGACCGTGAAAAACTGCGCACCCTTATCCTGGATGCCGCCCGCACACTGTTTGTAGAGCTCGGTATCGAAGCGGTTTCCATGCGCGAAATCGCCAGAAAAATCAATTACTCGGCGACGACTTTATACAACCACTTTGCCGATAAAGAAGCTTTGCTGCAAGCGGTATGTGATGAAGATTTTTTAGCACTCGCCAGCGGTATGCGCGACATTATGCAGTTGCCCGGCTTAATTGAGCGCATACAAGCCCTGTGTATAGGCTATGCGCAGTTTGCCTTGAGCCACCCCAACCATTATCGGCTCATGTTTATGACACCGCGCGCGCCGTGTAACTTGGACATCACCAAAATTCAGCAGGGCAATACCGAACAAGACGGCTATGCCCAGTTAAAGCTGGTAGTGCAAGCAGCGTATGACGCGCATTTATTTAAAGCAGACATCACCGATTCTGAATTGATCGCCCAAACGCTATGGGCGAGTACGCATGGCGTGTGCTCGCTGGAAATTGCGCTGGGCCATGAGACCTGGATACATTGGACGGACATAGAAAAGCGTTTACATTTAATGCAAAGCGCGATTTTACGCGGCCTGCTACAGCATCCTGAAAGCCTTAATTAGGAATGAAAATTCCAACTTTTGAAGACCAGCACATGAACAACAAACTTCCGGCATTGCTATTGCTAACCTTACTGGCAGGCTGCAATAAGCCTGCACCCTCAGAACCACCGCCCCGCCCCGCGCTGGTTAGGGTGGTAGGGGAAAAAGCCGCCGCCAACGCCATGACCTTGGTCGGTGAAGTGCGTCCCCGCTATGAATCCAGCCAGGGCTTTAGAATCAATGGCAAAATCATAGAACGCAAGGTGGATGTCGGCGCGCGGGTTAAAAAAGGCCAGCTCATAGCCCGGCTGGATCCTGCCGACACCCATTTAAGCGCGACGGCGGCTCAGGCGGATGTGCGCGCTGCGGAAGCCGATTATGCGCTGGCGCTGGCCGAAGCTATGCGTCAACGCCAATTGTTTGCTAAAAAATTCATTTCGGCATCGGCATTGGATATACGGGAAGCCCAGCTTAAAACAGCCGCCGCACGACTGGCGCAAGTCAAAGCGCAAGCGCATGTTTCGGCCAATCAATCGCAATACGCCAATTTAACCGCAGATCGCGACGGCGTGATGGTCATGATTCATGCTGAGCCTGGACAAGTCATGCAGGTCGGCGAAACGGTTGCCATTATTGCAGGCACCCAAGAGACGGACGTATTGGTTGCCGTGCCGGAATCACGCATAACGGAAGTCAAGCTGACTGCGCCGGTCATTATAAAAATGTGGGCGGATCAACAAAAAACCTATACCGGCGTGGTGCGCGAAATTGCCCCGGTCGCAGATTCCGCCACCCGCGCCTTTAATGTCCGCATAACGATTAATAATGCCGATGAATTGGTAAAACCAGGCATGACCGCAGGCGTCAAATTCGATCAGCCCAATGACTTACAGGACGCAGAGTTTCTGATACCCGCCAGCGCACTGACGGAAATCAACGGCAATAAAACGGTGTGGGTAATAGATCCCAATAATAAAGCGCAGCCGCGTGCCGTTGTCGCAGGCCCGTTTAGAGAGGATGGCGTAGTTATAGCTGACGGCCTGCAAGCGGGTGAAAAAATCGCCATAGCCGGGGTACATACACTCATCAAAGGCCAACAGGTAAAGCCGGTAATTGAGGCTGCGCCATGAGTGAAAAATCAACATCCCGTTTTAACTTGTCTGATTGGGCGTTAAACCATCAAACACTGGTTCTGTATTTGATGCTGATGCTGACTATCGCCGGATTGTTGAGCTATACAAAACTAGGGCAATCCGAAGACCCACCTTTTACCTTTAAGATGATGCTGGTGCATACCACCTGGCCGGGTGCCAGTGCGCAAGAAGTCGAGCAACAAGTCACCGACAAACTGGAAAAGAAAATCCAGGAGCTCCCGCATCTGGACTATATCACCAGTTTTTCACGGCCCGGCGAGTCCATGATTTTTATTATGGCCAAAGATAACACTTTATCCAAAGACATACCCGAAGTCTGGTATCAGGTGCGCAAAAAAGTGACCGATATACGCCATACCTTGCCGCAAAACATCGAAAGCCTGACCTTCAACGATGAGTTTAGCGACGTGTACGGCAGCATGTACGCTTTGACCGGCGACGGCTTTGATTATGCCGCGCTCAAAAAACAGGCCGAGCTAATTAGAACCGAGCTTTTAAAAATCAACGATGTGGCGAAAGTTGAGTTTTTTGGCGAACAGAAGCAGCGACTGTTTATCGAGATTTCAAATGCCAAGCTGGTGACGCTAGGCATCAACACCAACACGCTGATCGGTATTTTACAGGCGCAAAATACGATAGTGCGCGGCGGTACTTTTGATTCGGCCGACGAGCACATACGCATTGAAGTATCAGGGCGTTACAATACCTTAGATGATTTGCGTAACTTGCCGCTACGCGCCAACAACCAGGATTTTCGACTTGGCGATGTCGCGCGGGCTTATCGCGGTTATGAAGATCCGCCGCATGACCGCATACGTTTTCAAGGCAAGGAAGCCTTGTTATTGGGCATCAGCATGAAAGACGGTGGCGATGTGATAGGTTTGGGTCATGAACTGGATAAAGTCATCGCGCAGATTGGGCCGCGATTAACGGTAGGCTTGTTCCTTAACCCCGTCACCTTGCAGCCGAAAATTGTCGCCAATTCCGTTAACGATTTTGTGAGATCGCTGGTGGAGGCCTTGGTGATAGTGCTCAGTGTAAGCTTGATTTCATTGGGCTGGCGTAGCGGCATTGTGGTCGCCATTACCATACCGGTGGTGTTGGCGAGCACCTTTTTGGTAATGTACCTCAATGGGATCGGGCTGCATAAAATCTCGCTGGGAGCGCTGATTCTGGCCCTGGGTTTATTGGTGGATGACGCCATTATTGCCGTGGAAATGATGTCCTCCAAAATGGAGCAAGGCTGGGACAGGATCAAAGCCGCCTCGTTTGCCTACACCTCAACGGCTATGCCGATGCTCACCGGCACCTTGGTCACCGTGGCCGG
>PMJA01000376.1 GCA_003158415.1 Methylobacter sp. | reverse complement strand
TGGTTGCCATGTGCGTCAATGACATTATTGTGCAAGGCGCTGAGCCTTTGTTTTTTCTCGATTATTTCGCTACCGGCAAACTGGATGTCGATACCGCAGCCGCCGTAATATCAGGCATCGGTAAAGGCTGTGAATTGGCCGGTGCGGCGCTGGTCGGCGGTGAAACGGCGGAAATGCCGGGCATGTATGCCGATGGCGAATATGACTTGGCGGGGTTTTGCGTAGGTATCGTGGAAAAAAGCAAAGTCCTGGACGGCAGCAAAGTCAAAGTCGGCGACAAGCTGATCGGCATCGCCTCGTCCGGCCCGCATTCCAACGGCTATTCGTTAATACGGAAAATAATTGACCGCAGCCATTCGGCGCTCACGGACGCATTTAACGGCGAAACCTTGGGCGCCGCTTTGTTAAAGCCCACCACCATTTATGTTAAATCGTTATTGTCCTTATTGGAAAAAGTCCCCGTACACGCGTTTGCTCACATCACCGGCGGCGGTTTAACCGAAAACTTACCGCGCGTACTCCCGGAAGGGCTTAATGCCGATATAGACCTAAACGCCTGGACGTTTCCCGACATTTTCTTATGGCTACAGGAACAGGGCAATGTTTCTCAGGCCGACATGCTGACGACCTTCAATTGCGGTATCGGCATGATAGTGTGCGTCGCTGCGGAAGATGAAGCTGCGACGGTTGAAACGCTGCAAGCCTTGGGTGAAACGGTATTCGTTATTGGTGAACTGGTTGAGTCTGAAGGCAAGCCGGAAGTTAACTATATTCAACGCAATTCTTAAGCCTTGTGGTGCAATACGGCTGCGGCCTACATTGCGCCTTTAAATTACGTCCTACAGCGTTACTCCTGTGTACCATTCGTTTACAAAGGGGTAATTTCTCCTTTTGACCAATGAAGAGGCTTTAGCATTGGTTTTTTATTCGTAGGAACCTTTTCCGGTAATTGTGAGTTTTCTAATTCTTCGTCACGAATACAATGCCTTGTCCAGGTAGATAGCATTTCTAATGACTTACTCGCTCGACGTGATTGTAATGATTGTCTGATAGGCATAACAATCCCGATTTTAAAATCAGGCAGGTCTTCGCGTATTGCTTTCAGGGCAGGAGTCATGTCGCTGTCATTTGAACAAATAACGAGCTGATCGCATTTTAATTGAGCCGCATCCCTGTACATGGCAATAGCAAGTTGTACATCCGTCAATTTTTCTTCCAAAACCCACACCCAGTGCCTATCCTGCTTACAAAAAGGAATATTTTCATCGTAGCGAGGTAACGGTTTTTTAACTTGAGTATGATTACCGAAAATTATTTCCATTAGGTCTGGATAACAATATTGTAAAGCACGATGATAAGTCTGCTGTGCTTCGGCGGATTTGCTTCCGTTAGATGCAAAACGTCCTAATGCAGGAGCTGTAAAGTATTTTATCTTTATTATTTCAATAGCGGGATTTTGATCTTTCAGAATCCGTTCAAACAGCTTGGGAATATCCAACCATTTAAAGGAAGTGTCTTTTAAACAACTGTAGTAAAGATTGTAACCATCAATATAGACTATTGTTTTTATTTTTTCTGTCATTTGTAGGTACTATAAATGAAAAAACCGCCTACATATAACTATGTAGGCGGTTTTTTCGTCCCAAGTAGAAATCAACTTAATGATCCTACAAAGGATGAGTTGTAATAACATAGTACCTTTGTAGACAGTACGAAGTCAAGCGCTATAAATAACTACAAGTACAATGTTGCCGTCCGGTTTGGAGTATCTAATTCCGATACTAAAGCATGCAATCGGGCAATAAGTTCCGATACTGTCGGCTCTTTTTGACACATTGAGTTAAAACAACGTATCCCACATCGCATCGACCTTCTTTATGATCTCCTGCGACATCACTATCGGTCTGCCCCATTCCCTGTTGGTTTCTCCCGGCCATTTATTGGTGGCGTCAAAACCCACCTTGGAGCCTAAGCCGGAAACGGGCGATGCAAAATCCAGGTAATCAATTGGCGTATTTTCCAGTATGGTTAAATCCCTGGCGGGATCCATGCGCGTGGTGATGGCCCAGATGACGTCTTCCCAGTTGCGGACATTGATATCGTCATCGACGACGATGACAAACTTGGTGTACATGAATTGCCGCAAATAAGACCAGGTGCCCAGCATGACGCGTTTGGCATGTCCTGCGTATTGCTTTTTCATGCTGATGACGGCCATACGGTAAGAGCAGCCTTCGGGCGGCAGGTAAAAATCGACGATTTCTGGGAACTGTTTTTGCAAAATGGGTACGAACACTTCATTTAAGGCGACGCCCAGAACCGCCGGTTCATCCGGTGGCCTGCCGGTGAAGGTGCTGTGGTAGATGGGGGCCTGCCGCTGGGTAATGCGTTCTATCGTGAAAACCGGGAAATCATCGACTTCATTGTAATAGCCGGTATGATCACCAAACGGCCCTTCCGGCGCGGTTTCGCCAGGATAAATAAAGCCTTCAAAGACTATTTCGGCGCTGGCAGGCACTTGTAAATCATTAATCAGGCAATTGGCCACTTCCGTTTTACTGCCGCGCAACAAGCCGGCAAAAGCGTATTCAGACAAGGTGTCGGGCACGGGTGTGACGGCGGCCAGTATAGTCGCTGGATCGGCGCCCAAGGCGACCGATACCGGGAAAGGCTTGCCGGGATAGGCTTTTTGCCATTCCTTGAAATCCAAAGCACCGCCCCGATGCGCCAGCCAGCGCATGATGACTTTGTTTTTGCCGATGACTTGCTGGCGATAAATCCCTAAGTTTTGCCGGTCTTTGTTGGGGCCTTTGGTGATCACCAAGGGCCAAGTAATCAACGGCGCGGCATCGTCCGGCCAACACGTTTGGATAGGGTAAACGCTCAAATCGATTTCATCGCCTTGCCTGACAAGCTCCTGGCAAGGCGGCGAGCTCACCAGCTTGGGCGCCATATTCAGTACCTGCTTGAATACAGGAAACTTTTCCCACGCATCTTTCATGCCTTTGGGCGGCTCCGGCTCTTTTAACATCGCCAGTAATTCACCGATGCCGCGCAGTTCGGTCACCGATTCCGCACCCATGCCCATGGCGACACGGCGCGGCGTGCCGAACAGATTGGCTAAGACCGGAATATTGTAGCCGGTAGGATTTTCAAACAGCAGCGCGGGGCCGCCTTGCTTTAAAGTGCGGTCGCAAATTTCCGTCATTTCCAGATAGGGATCGACGGGGACGGTAATGCGCTTAAGCTCGCCCTGTTTTTCCAGTTGCTTGATAAAATCACGCAGATCCCGGTATTTCATGCGGCTATGCCCGTATGTCTGAGCAAGGCGTCTATGGTCGGCTTACGTCCCCGGAACTTGATAAACAAGTCCATCGCCTGTTGACTGCCGCCCTGTTCAAGAATGTTGGTCAAAAAAGCCTTGCCGGTTTCCCGGTCAAAAATACCTTTTTCTTCAAACAAGGAAAAAGCGTCGCTGGACAGGACTTCCGCCCATTTGTAGCTGTAATAACCCGCCCCATAACCGCCCGCAAATATGTGTGAGAAGCTGTGGGCAAACCGGTTGAATTCAGGCGGCTTAATTACGGCAACCTGATCTCTGACCTGCGCCAGAATTTCATAGATACGAGCGCCTTTTTCAGGGTCGTAATCTTTGTGTATTCTAAAATCAAACAGGGAAAACTCCAGCTGCCTGACCATGACCATACCGGCCTGAAAGTTTTTCGCGGCCAGCATTTTGTTAAATAATTCGTCGGGCAATGGCTCGCCGGTTTGATAATGCCCTGAAATCAGCGCCAGCGCTTCCTGTTCCCAGCACCAGTTTTCCATAAATTGACTGGGCAGTTCAACGGCATCCCATTCAACGCCGTTAATGCCGGAAACGCCCAGATGGTCAACCTGGGTGAGCAGGTGGTGCAAGCCGTGACCGAATTCATGAAATAAGGTAATAACATCATCATGCGTCAGCAAGGCGGGCACGTCACCCGTTGGCGGCGTAAAATTGCAAGTCAGGTAAGCCACCGGGATTTGAATGGCGTCACCGGCTTTTTTACGGCCTACACAGTCATCCATCCAGGCGCCGCCACGTTTTTTGGGACGGGCATAAAGATCAATATAAAATTGGCCGCGCAGCCCACCTGCATCATCATGTATCTGAAAAAACCGCACATCGGGATGCCAACTGTCAAAATCGGCAATCTCGGATATTTGTAATCCGTACAGCTTTTCCACGACGGCAAACAGTCCCGGCAAAACGCGGGTTATGGGGAAATACGCTTTAACGTCTTCCTGCGAAAGCTGGTAAGCGTGCTGGCGCATTTTTTCTGACGCATAAGCTATATCCCAGGATTGCATATCATTAATGCCGCAGTGTTGTTTTGCGAACTCACGCAACTCCGATAAATCCTTGCGTGCATGTCGCCAGGATCTATCCGCCAGATCTTCCAGAAAGTGCATGACATCATCCGGCTTATTGGCCATTTTGGTAGCCAGCGACAACTCAGCGTAATTGTTGAAACCTAATAACCGGGCTTTTTCATACCGTAAGGCCAGAATTTGCTCCATGATTAAACTGTTATCCCACTGTCCGGCCTGCGGCCCCCGCTCAGAAGCGCGGGTAGCGTAAGCTTCGTAGTGTTCGCGGCGCAACGCCCTGTCATCAGCGTAAGTCATGACAGCTTGATAGGAAGGACTGTGTAGCGTTATCATCCAGCCATCTTCATTGTGGCTTTCGGCCGTTTGTTTAGCTTGATCCATTGCCGAATCCGGCAATCCTGCCAAATCCTGTTCAGCCCTGATGAGCTTGCTCCAGGCATTGGTCGCATCCATCAGGTTTTCTTCATAGTTGCTGGCAAGACGTGATAATTCCTGGCTGATGTCCTTGTAACGTTGCTTTTTCCCGCTATCCAGGTCAACGCCGGATAACTTGAAATCTCTTAACGCATTACCGATAATTTTCTTTTGAGCGATGTCCAATGTTGCAAACTCAGCACTGTCGGCAATAATTTGATAGGCCTTAAACAGCTGTTCATTTTGCCCCATTTCCGTAGCATAAGCGCTGAGTTTAGGCAGGCACGCGTTATAAGCCTCACGCAGCTCGTCGCTGTTAACGACAGAATTGATATGACTGACCGGAGACCACGCTTTGTTAAGCCTGTCTTCGGCATTTTCCAGCGGTTCAACCAGATTTTCCCAGGTGTATTGTGTGGTGGCCTGGAGATGCTGCTCGACAACGGCCCGCGCCTCGTCCAACAGTTCAGTAATAGCGGGTTCGATATGTTCCGGTTCTATCCGGGAAAATAAAGGGAGGGCGGCGTCGGTTAATAATGGATTGGTCATAGTATGATCATGATTCATGGCTGCATGGATGTGTTTTATAACACAAAGGAAGATTTTTTTGACTATGTCGACTGAATAATGAGTCTTGCCGGAATCAGGGGTTATTTTTTTTGAGCGTCAAAAAACACCGCTGTTTTTGATAGGTGATCATGCCAACTGCGCCGATTTTTATCAACAAGCATCCATAAAAAGCCCAGCCCGAAACAGCCCCAAGAAACAATAGCCGTTACAAAGCGCAACAAAGCTTGATTCCAGCTGATGGGGTTTTTATCAAGCGTCAGAACTTTTATTTTCCACGCACGCAAGCCTAAGGTTTGTCCGCCATGCGTCCAAAACCAACCGTAAAAAAAGAAGCTGACGACGACTAAGTAAATGCGGTAGATTAAAATCTGTTGGTCGCTGATTGCCAGACCGGCAGTAAACGGTAGCAACAGCACCGTTGCGAGGAATAAAAGTGCAACCAGCAGGAAGAGATCGTATATTTGCGCCGCCAAACGACGTAAAAAACCAGGCGCAGCAGACAAAAAATCTTGGCCTGGTTTTAACCCTTTTTTTGTTTTCGAAGACAATTAAGCTTTAAATAAAGCTAATTTTTGTCCAAAATACATACACATCGCCATCAGCGATCCCAGCATAACAAGGGAAAATAAGAATGGCGGCCTATGGAACAGAAGAATGCCAAAGTCTGCTACAAAAAGGCTGGTTAATATAGGATGGTCAATGAAGCCATTAAGAATCTTTTTGAACATAACAATCTCGTCAGGTACGCAAATGTTGGGTGCGAATATTAAAAAAATGGTTGCCTGATCTTTTATCTGTTTAAATGTACAATCGGTACTTGTAAAAATCAGTGTAATGATTCTACTATACTCAAAAGGGTAATGTAAAAGAAAAGAAGATTGATGGTAGGATAGAATGTATCAAATGATATGATTACCCCATACAAAAACAAACAGGACTAAAGGCTATTTTAAATTTCTTTAAAAAACTGATTACTTCAGGCAGAAACGGAGTTGGGCCAGTCGCGACGAAAGTCAGGATATATTCGCGCTCGGAGCATAATGTTTCACGTTCCCAAATTAGTGAAAACGCGTTGAAGGTTTTGTATAAACTGCAAAAGGAAGGTTACGATGCCTACCTTGTTGGCGGCTGTGTGCGTGATTTATTGCTGGGTCGGGAACCCAAGGATTTTGATGTTGTAACCAATGCGGATCCTGAACAAATCAGGAAAGTGTTCCGCAATTGCCGCCTGATTGGGCGCAGGTTTCGTCTGGCGCATGTGCATTTTGGTAGGGAAGTGATTGAAGTTGCGACTTTTCGAGGCGTAGGGGAAAAGCAAAATGACGAGCAGGTGCTCAATAAGGAAGGACGTTTGTTGCGGGATAATGTCTACGGCGCTATTGAGGAAGATGTTTGGCGTAGGGATTTTACTGTTAACGCGCTCTATTATAACATAAAAGACTTTTCGGTAGTGGATTATGTCGGCGGCATGGCCGACCACCAAGCCGCGACACTCAGGCTTATAGGCGATCCTGAAACGCGTTTCCGTGAAGACCCGGTACGCATGCTTAGGGCTGTGCGTTTTGCCGTAAAACTGGGCTTCAAACTGCATCCTGATTGTGAAAAATCCATGCATGAGGTCGCCGAATTATTATCCAGCATACCGTCTGCCCGGCTT
>PMJA01000312.1 GCA_003158415.1 Methylobacter sp. | reverse complement strand
AATGAATCAGGGGTTCTAATCACCGTTTATGAATCCAGCCATATCGACTTTCCATCCGGTCACAGCCAGTTTCTGCCTGCGGCTGAAGGTAGCAGTCCGTTGTTATCCTCCGCACGGTTTCCTTTTCTGACACCGGCTCCAAAAACACTATGGCAACAAAAGCCGCGCCTTGAATCGCATATCATCGACAACCAAGACATCAGGGCCTTTTACGATCCGCTACAGCCCCCCTTGCGATTACTGGTGTTCGGCGCTGGCATCGATGCTATTCCCCTAGCTCAAAGCGCCAAAGTGCTGGGCTGGCACGTCACGGTGGTCGATCATCGACCCGGCCATATCAAAAAAGAACGTTTCCCACAGGCCGACCGTCTGCTCCACAGCATGCCTGAAGACATAAACGATCAACTGGACTTGAACCAGTTCAACGCAGTGGTATTGATGACGCATAATGTCGAATACGACCTTCGCTACCTCAAGTCCATCCTACACTGTCACATCCCATTTATCGGATTATTGGGGCCGTCGCATCGGAAAGACAAGCTATTACAAAGCCTGGGCGATGACGCGTCGCGAATAAGCAACCGGGTATTCGGACCAGTCGGATTAAATATTGGTGCAGAAACGCCGGAAGAAATCGCCCTGTCGATCATGGCCGGTATTCATGCCCAACTGAACGAACGCAGCGGTCGGCAACTGAGCATTCCAAACACATGAATGCAGGCATTGATAACGTTTACGCCATTATTTTAGCGGCCGGTAGCTCCAGCCGCATGAATAGCCCCAAACAGTTACTCAAATGGCGCAACCGTCCCTTGCTGGAGCACACGATCCTAAATACACGCTCAATTTTAAACGAACGCATCATCGTCGTGCTGGGCGCTAATGCCCAACTCATACAATCTGCCATCAATCTGGATGCCGTTACCACACTCATTAACCCCGACTGGCAGGAAGGCATGGCCTCTTCCATTCGTGTCGGCATTCAAGCATTGCCTGCCTCAGCTGCCGCAACGNNTGATACTGTTGAGCGACCAACCGCTGATTACTGCCGCACATATTCAAAATTTGTTGGATGGAAGGAAAAAAGCACCAAACCGTATTATCGCCAGTCAATACCATCAGTCCGTTGGTGTTCCGGCGTTATTTCCTGCCGAATTCTTTGAACATCTCTCATCGCTCAGAGGCGACCGGGGCGCGAAGTCTCTGTTAATAAAATTCGAAAAAAGCCTGCTAACCATCCCATTGCCCGAAGCGGAACTCGATATTGACAACCAGGAAGATTTTGACCATTTAACCCGTTATTATTCTGTCATATCGGACAAAAACATGACCCAAATAAATAAACGCGAATTCGAGCATCGAAATGTCGGGCACGAAAAGCATGTGCCCGACAAGGCTGCCTTATAGGATGCGCTTCGTGCCTCAGCACATGATTAGCGCACCTTATCGCGTTATCAATTTACGAAGGAATCCTTATGCCTAGCCTATATAGGAAAACCAATTAATGGGGGTTTGCTGTAAATTATGCAAACCCTGCATTAAATCTTTATCCCTCATAGGCAGCGTGATTGGCTTTGTTTAAAAACTGGGAAACTTCAGTTTGTTTTCTTCGATTAGCTTTTTTTCAAGCTCTAAAAGATCTTTAGATCTTGCCTTTATTCGCTTAACGGGTGAACCAAAATAAACGCCCCAATCGTCAAGCGATTTCGTCACCAATGATAAAGCACCAACAGCTGAGCCTGTGCCAATGCTAACCCCAGGCAGTACAACACTTCCAGAACCAAGTCCAGCATGTTTCCCTATATAAACTGGAGCAATCTTTACATTACAAAATTTAGGGGGTATTGTTGGATTAGTTAATGTTTTTCCAGTGTAATCGTCATTACCGGAATAAATTTTTACGCCTTGCGATAAGCCAGAAAAATCTGACATCGTAATTCCGCCTACACAATATAAGTGGCAGTCTCCGCCAATGTGTATGTAATCACCTAGATCAAGAAATCCAGAGAAAGCGGATATGACAACATTGCTATCAATACGTATATTATTTCCAAGAAAAATATTATTAAGCCCAATAATTGTACAGTTTTTTGCAATCTTCACATTTTTGCCAACATGTTTAAATCCAAACTCGCTAAGTTCGTCACTTTGAAAATATCCTGGGTTAAATACATCGTATTTGTTAAGCATATAAAATTAACCTATTTGAGCCACTGGCAAAATGGATGCGTTTATTAACTGAAAGCCGTGTAGGGTACGAGACTGTGAAAGTATTCTAAATTCGGTGTAAATTTTGAATATTGGCAACTAAAAATCAATAAGTTACATCGATTTTTTTGCTAGTTTTTGTCAATTTCAGCCGTTTTTGACAATACTTTCACAGTCTCGTACGCGTCGCGTACCATTTCCCATATCCAGTTATCCCGATGTGGTTGTAAAAAAACGCACTTGTGTCATATAGATTATCGCTAAATTATAGGCCGTAGTATATTTAGCATCGGAAAAAGTACGCGATGCGTACCCTAGCTAGCTCACCGTATTGCGTGACAAGCTTAATTCTTTGGCAATCTGCCGCTCAGTTAAGCCATTGCCGCTATTAAAGCAGAATACATCCCGTTTGTTTTGGTGGGGACTGGTTTTATTGGTGATATCGGGGCTGTTTATTTTTATTCCAGCGGCAACCAGTTATTACTAATATTGACTTTGTCTGGAATTCGGTTTCTTCAGTAAGTACGATTAATGGCATTGAAGAGCGCAAGCCGCAAACTGATGATGATTGGCGTGTTTTGCGACAACATGCTTTGAGTGTCATAGAGGCAGGGAATTTATTATTAATCGAAAACAGACCAATCGCCGTAGCCAGTGCAACGACATCCAGTGGTGGCGCAGAACTTAATTCAGAGGCTATCAAAGCACTTATTGCAGGTAATCGAACGGCATACATCAATCATATACATGAACTACAGGAAGCAGCGCAAGGCCTGCTGGTATCGATAGATGCAAAAGATGTGGAAGGACTGGTAGACGCGGGCGGTAAAGTTGAGCAAGCTTGCGAACAATGCCATAGTCAATTTTGGTATCCTGGTGATCAAAAACCTAAATAAGCTTAAGCTGTTCCCACATTGTGTAAATGCACAAGCCATTATATTTCCATTCCTAAGTTCGGCAGTCTTGCCTTCCATGCCCTTAGAACACTGTTTTTTTAGCAACGGCCCAACCCAATTCTTTCATCGTATGTGCTAGCTGTGGATTTTAAAACACTACTTGTTACTAGGCTGTTGTTTATTCAGCATTTCAATGATGCCTTTTCAAGGCAGCACTAAAAAAGACCTACCAGAGCACATAGCTGATATTAAATAAATTCAATTATAATCAATTACATATATATTTATTAAGCCAATTTTGTTATTTACCAGAACCATTCCTTAATATTGGCATGATGCCTGCTTAGTATTAAAGCGACACGCATATTTTGCACACTGCATGTACTTTTAACAACTAAACAGAAAGAGAGAGCCATGAAAAAATCTTCTAAACTGATCTTAATATTAATGATGTCCCTAACCGGTTCTGCGGCATTTGCTGCAGATGCTGCTCCCGCAGCACCGGCAGCTCAAGCTTACACGGCCAAATCGCCCAAGCTAAACCGCGTGCAAATAGACGCTTTGCTGGCCAAGCCTGAGCAACTGCTGGTTATTGATGTGCGGCAGCCTGATGAGATCACTAATATTGGGGGATTTCCCGCCTATCTCAGCATTCAAAACGGTGAACTGGAAAACAGTTTAGCGTTCATCCCTAAGGATAGAACCATTATTGTATTGTCCAATCACGCAGGACGCGCAGGTAAAGCCGCAGATTTATTGGTCAGCAAAGGCTTTAATGTAGCAGGCGCGGTGGGCGTACAGAATTACGAAGAAGAAGGCGGCAAATTGACCAAAATCGCACCGAAGGTATCGACAAAGAAACCTGAGGAAGAACACGCCCATAAATCCTGATAACACCCCGGTTTATCGATGCGGTTGGTCGTTAGCAGGATCGGCGATAGTTTCAAAACCTCTCTATTTTTTTTGGAGTATATTAATGAAAAAGAAAAACAATTTAATTAAAAGGAAGTTATATCTTGCCGTCTTGTGGGGGCTGGCAAGTGCAATCACAGGGGAAGTGATTGCGGACAATAATACAGTTGATCTGTTTAATAATCCAGTAGGTGCGATAGGCGCAAAAAAACCGGTAGATTCATTTAACGGATCGGTAAGCGCTATCGGTTCGCCTGCCGCAACCGCCCCTGCGGCGATCAACAAACCGGCGACTACTGAGGTGAACGCATCACAGGCCGCGCAAGTTCCTCAACAAGCACCGCAAGCAGCGGTCGCAGTCATCGACACTAAGCCGACGGCTGCCGAGGTCGCAGCGCCGCAAGCTGCGCCAGCCCCTCAGCAGGCTCCACAAGCCCCGCAAACCGGGCAATCAGCGTCTGTAGCGACCGACGCGCAGCCAGTGGTTGCCGCTGCTGATGCCGCAGCGCCGCAAGCCGCGAAAAAACTATGGTCATATCAGCTGGTGAAAGAGCCTGTGCAACCGGCGGTTAATAATAAAGCCTGGGTGCGGACGCCGATTGATGCGTTCATTCTGGCGCCATTAGAAGCCAAAGGTCTGGCGCCTTCTCCGGATGCCGACCGTGCGGCTTTTGTACGTCGCGCAACACTGGATGCCTGGGGCGTTATTCCTACTCCGGAAGAAGTAGCCACCTTTGTTAACGACACCTCACCGGATGCTTACGAAAAACTTGCAGATCGGTTACTGGCATCTACCAAATATGGGGAACGTCAGGCGCGTCGCTGGCTGGATCTGGCTCGATATGCAGATAGCACAGGCTTTCAGAATGACGGCACCCGGCCTAATTTCTGGCGTTATCGTGAATACGTCATCAATTCGTTTAACCGCGACAAACCTTATTCCCAATTCGTTCAAGAACAAATTGCCGGTGACGAGCTATTGCCCGATAAACAGGAAGGCTTCATAGCGACCGGCTTTTTGGCGGGCTTCCCGGATAACAGCAACTCGCGCGACTTGGTGCAACGTAAATATCAAATCACCACCGATATGACTGATACCGTGGGCAAGGTGTTATTGGGCCAAACGGTAGAGTGCGCGCGGTGCCACAACCACAAATTCGACAAGATCAGCCAGAAGGATTACTACTCGTTACAGTCGTTCTTTGCCAATACCAGCGCGGTTGACAACATCCCTGCGCAGAAAGGGGCTTTGGAGCACAAATACGAAGAACAATGGGCCAAATGGGAAGATGCTACTAAAGAGATACGCGCCAAACAAAAGGCGATTATCGACCCTTACAGGCAGGCGGCGCTTAAATATCATAGCGAACGTTACTTGACCGATAGCCGGGATTCCATTTTCAAACCTAAAGCGGATTGGAACGCCCATGATCGCTGGGTAAACCATCGTCTAGCCAATGTCACCGTCGAAGATGACATGGCAAGCTATCTGCGTGATGCCGCCCAGAATCCGAGCAACAAAGACTATACACCGGAAATTGCTTTGAAGAGCCAGGAGTATAAGGATCTGACCGAAGAATTGAAAAAGTTTGATGACCTCAAGCCAGCTTTCGGCGCTCCCACCATTTCAGCGGTGAGTGAATTAGGTCATACCGACGCGCCGCCTAGCTATGTCTTTTTCGGCGGCGACCATGAACGCAAACTTGAAGAAGTCCAGCCGGCATTCCCGGAAGCGATTACCGATGAGAAACCGTCCATTACGCCTACTCCGTTCTCTTCAGGCCGCAGAACCGCCTTGGCGAAATGGATAACCAGCGACACCAATCCGCTAACGGCGCGGGTGTACGTTAACCGGGTATGGGAAGAATACTTCGGACATGGCATCGTGGAAACCGTCAGTGACTTTGGTAAGGCCGGTCAAAAGCCCAGCAATCCTGAGTTACTGGATTATCTGGCGGCCAAGTTTGTCAAAGAAGGCTGGAGCATTAAAAAACTGCATCGCGAGATTTTGTTATCCAGCGTTTATCGCCAATCTTCCGATTATCGTGAAGATGCGGTTAAAGCGGACTCTGAAAACAAACTGTTGGCGGTATTCCCACGCAAACGTTTAGAAGCCGAAGAAATTCGTGACTCCTTGCTGGTAGCTTCAGGAAAGTTGGAAGATAAAGTCGGCGGCCCTAGTGTGTTCCCGCCTATCCCCGCCGCTTTAGGTGCAGCGCCTGCGCAGTGGAAAGTATCCAAGGATAAAAAAGACCAAAACCGTCGTAGCCTATATATCTTTACACGACGCAGTCTGCCTTATCCGTTGCTGGACACCTTCGATATGGCAACGGCACAGGAAGCCCACAGCAAACGTGATGTAACCACGACGCCATTGCAATCACTCGCCTTGTTCAATAGTGACATTGTGTTCGGATGGTCTCAAGCGTTGGCAGGACGGGTCATTAATGAAGCAGGCAATGATGAATCGGCGCAATTAGACCGGCTTTATGAAATTTTGTTTTCACGGAAAGCATCCGCTTCCGAAAAAGAGACGTTGGAAAAGTTTTTGAATAGTCATGAAAAAGTTGTTAGGGAAAAAACATCGGAAGGTAAGTTTGCGGTCAGCATACCGACCGGCTTGAAAGAAGATAAAAAATTGGATCCTATACGCGCCGCCGCTTTTGTTGACCTGGTGCATACAGTTGCGAACTCTAACGAGTTCATATACCGGTTCTAATGAAACACATCACATTTAGGTTTCTCACTTAACGAAAGGCCGACCTGCCGGGGCTTATCAGCCCGGCAGGTCAACTTAAGTTTTTTGTCCGGCCTAACGGGTAGCCACTTTAAAATTTCCAGGAAACAAACAGTATGAACAATAAATCGCGTAGAGACTTTTTACTCAAATCAGGTTATGGCTTAGGCGCACTGGGGTTGAGCGGCATGCTGCCGGGCGGCGGCTTCATATCGGCGGCGTTCGCGGCTGAATTGGCCGATCCTTTGGCGCCGAAACTGCCGCACTTTCCGGCTAAAGTGAAATCAGTGATATGGCTGCACATGGATGGCGCGCCCAGCACCATCGACTTATATGATTACAAGCCTGAGTTGATCAAGCTGCAAGGACAAGAAGTCCCCGCCTCTTTTCTGAAAGGCATCAAGACCAGTACCCAAGGCGGCGTCGGCAAGCTGTTCGCTTCCAACAGAACCTGGAAACAGCATGGTGAAAGCGGAGCCTGGTTTTCTGACTTGCTGCCGAATATAGCCCAACATGCCGACAAAATCGCCTTTGTTAAATCCAGCGTGACCGTAGGTGCGACTCACGATATTTCAATACTGAAATTGAATACCGGCGGTTTGAATCCAGGCCGCCCGTCTTTAGGCGCTTGGATACACTACGCACTGGGTACGGCCAATCCTGATTTGCCCGCGTATGTCGTACTTTACAACGGTAAAAGGGAACCTACCGGCGGCTCGATCAACTGGAGCTCAGGCTTTTTACCGGCTGTTTACCAAGGCACGGCCTTCCGCCCCGGCGATTCCCCAATCCTGTATCTGGATCGGCCTGAAACCGAAGGCGTAGCACAACAAGGCGAAAACTTAGGCCTACTGAAGTTGCTCAATGAAAAGAAAGATGCTGCTTATCCAGGCGATACCGAACTCCAGGCGCGTGTCCGCGCTTACGAGCTGGCTTCACGGATGCAAAGTACAGCGCCGGAAGCGGTTGATCTGAGTAAAGAAACCGAAGCCACTAAAACAGCTTATGGCTTGAATGACGAAGCGACCAAAGGCTACGGCACCAGCTTGTTGCGGGCCCGCCGTTTAGTTGAACGCGGCGTGCGCTTTATACAAGTCGTTTCCGGCCCTACCGATGTGGGCGGCGACACCAGAAACTGGGATGCTCATCAAAACCTCGAAGAAAACCATAGCAAACATGCCAAAGCGGTCGATAAACCTATCGGCGCATTACTGGCCGATTTAAAAGAACGCGGTTTGCTGGATTCAACGCTGGTGGTGTGGACTTCGGAATTTGGCCGCACGTCTTACGGACAAAGCGGCACCGGACGCGACCACAATGCCTGGGGTTATACCCAATGGTTGGCTGGTGGCGGCGTTAAAGCCGGTACGACCTACGGCGGAACAGATGAAATCGGTTTGCAGGTGGCGGACAAAACGCTGGCCGTAGACACTTATGACCTGCATGCAACCGTGTTAAATCAGATGGGCTTGGATCACTTAAAATTGATTTATAAATATCAAGGCCGTTCAGAACGTCCCACCGTTGTTTATGGCAAGGTGATTAAGGAGCTTATCGCATAAGCTAACTTTGTTTTATAGGTAAAAGAGGATTCATAAACCCGGATGGTTACGCCCTCCGGGTTTATGTTTTGTGAACTACATTTGTTGAATAGATAACCCCATTATCCTAACCGATGCGATCGCTTAGATACAATGGACTGGCGGCCTGGAAACCGCTACTTAAGGATTAAAATGATGCGTAAAATGATTAAACTTTGCGGGATTCTGTTCGTGTTGGTCAGCGGCATCGTCTATGCCGAAGCTGAATTCGATTTTGAAGAATTGATGGAGTCTATAGACACCAATTCCCACAACCTGCAAGGCAATATTGCCAGCAAAGACGCAAATGCGACCATCGAACTGGCAAAAAAAATGCACAACGATTTCAAGCTGGTCGAAGGTTTTTTTGCAAAACGGGGCAATGCCGCCGATGCGGTAGCCGATGCTAAAAAATACGAAGATTTGGCCGCCGAAATTGTGAAATTTGTGGAAGCCAATGATTACGATTCGGCGTCCAATAAGGCGATTGAAATATCGAAATCTTGCGATGATGCTTGTCACGACACCTATAAACCGCTTTAACCCCTACCTTCTTAAGAGTAACACTATGAAACGTTTTCTATTGGGCTGCCTGCTGTCTAGTGCAATGACGCTGCCCGCCGTCGCCGCCTTGAAGGCTGGAGATGCCGCACCCGACTTCCAGACTCAAGCGTCCCAGGCCGGTAAGGCTTTTAATTATTCGCTGAAAGATGCGCTGCAAAAAGGCCCGGTCGTGGTTTATTTTTATCCGTCAGCCTACACCGGCGGCTGCAATATTCAAGCACACACGTTTGCTGTAAATGTCGACAAATTCGCCGCCGCCGGCGCATCGATTATCGGCGTGTCTCTCGACAGTATCGACCGGCTTAACGATTTTTCGGCTGATCCTGAATATTGCGCAGGCAAAGTCGCGGTCGCCTCCGATGCCGATGGCGCTATTTCCAAGTCTTATGATCTGGTGGTTAAAGCCGCAGCGGAAGGCAAAAAAGACAGTCGCGGCGTCGACATCACCCACGGTTTTGCCGAGCGCACCACGTTTATCGTTACGCCTGACGGCAAAATTGCCGCGACACTGGGCGGCCTTAAACCAGCCGAAAATGTGGAACAGGCGCTGACCGCTGTGCAACAGTTGACGACTGCGAAGTAAACATGAGGTTGCCGCGCCCGGCGTCATTGCCACCGTCTGGCTCCAGGCGGCATCAACCCCGGTCGACTGGTCGCTGGAAGAGAACATCCCTGATCGTCATCAGTACCTTGGCTCTTATCGCCTCGGTTAAGCCAACGGCCGCAGATGTTTCCGAGAATGCCGCGCAACGCATAGGCGGCGGCAACCCGGTTATCGGCAAAGAAAAGTCCGATGCCGGACGTTGCCAGGAATGTCACGGTGCGGATGGCTACAGTAGCGACGCCAAGATTCCCCATCATGCAGGGCAGTATGCCGGTTACCTGATTAAGCAGTTGAACAATTTTCAGGCAGGTTTTCGCAAGCACAATATTATGACCCTCATGTCCGAGGATTTGACGGCCGCCGACATCGCCGATATAGCGGCTTATTTTGCCAGTCAGAAACCGATGCGAGGCGACGGCGCAGTTATTAATCCGCTGGCGAGTAATTTGTTCGTGAACGGTGACCCGGCCAGAGATATTCCGGCTTGTAGCAGTTGCCACGGCGATAACGGCATTGGCAGGGTTGCCGATAATGTGTTTTACCCGGTGATTGGCGGCCAGCGCCGCGTTTATTTGCGTTCCCAATTGGCGAATTGGAAACTGGGCGAGCGCAACAACAGCCCGGATGGCATCATGAACAAAATAGCCAAATTACTCAGCGATGACGAAATAAATGCACTGGCCGATTATATTTCCGGGCTTTAATAAACCAGCCAGTCACTTAATGAAATTTATTGCTACCCCTTATCTGGAGTTGATATGAAACATTTTTTCCTTACCGGTTTGTTATCGCTGATTGCAGTGTTCCCTGTGCTTGCCGCCTTACAGCCTGGCGATATAGCACCCGATTTTAAAACACAAGCTTCTTTTGCCGGTAAGCCTTTGGACTATTCGCTGTATGAGTCGCTGAAAAAAGGCCCGGTCGTGGTGTATTTTTATCCAACGGCTTACGGTCGCGGCTGCAATATTCAAGCCCGGACTTTCGCAGTCAATCATGACAAGTTTACGGCGGCAGGCGCCACCATCGTCGGCGTGTCGCTGGACAGTATAGACCGGCTTAACGACTTCTCGGCTGATCCTGACTATTGCGCCAGCAAGTTCCCGGTCGCATCGGATGTCGACGGCAAGATTGCCAATGCTTACGGCTTAAAGGTAGATGAAACGACTGCGGGTAGAAAAGATAGTCGCGGCGTCCAGGTCGATCATGGCTCTATTGCCCGTACCACCTACATCATTGCGACCGATGGCAAAATTCTTGCCACGGTGGACGGGCTTAAACCGGCAGAAAATGTCGAGCAGGCGCTAGCAATTGTGCAACATCCGCTTGCGGACGGAAAGCAAAAGTAACCGTACTTTTATACATTATTTCTTTAGTATTTTTCAGAGGATCACAATGAAGTCTTTGAATTGGTTGTTATATCAAGTCCATCGCTGGGTTGGCGTGGCGCTGGGCTTGTTCATGTTTTTTTGGTTTTTTACCGGTTTGGTGATTATGTATTCCACGCAGACTACGCAAAATCGCAGTCAGCAACTCGCTCACGCCGAAACCTTATCCCCTGAAGTCGGTTGGCTGAGCCTGGGCGATGCCTGGGATCGTAGCGCCGAACAACGTAAAGAAGCGGCTAAACGTAAGCCCAAAGCTATGGAAGGCATGGAAGCGATGGCCGCTCAATCCGGTCGTGCCGAAGATCAGGGCGGCAAAGGCAAAGCAGCGGATGCAGTCCCCGGCATCGCCGACGCCCGTTTGGTGCGTAGCGGCGGAGAACCGGTGTGGCTGGTAGAAGATAGCAAAGGCCAGCGTTTCGCCCTATCTGCGATAGACGGCACAGTGCGCGAAACCACGCCGGATCAGGCGTTAAAAATTGCCGAAAACTGGTTTGATCATGACAGCAACACCAGCGGCATTATTACAACCCGCTACCTCGAAACCGTTGAAAAGCCGATTATCCTGCGCAATCAGGATGCTTTGAGTCCCTTCCATCGTATCGCCGTCGGCGACGATGGCGGCGAACTGCTTATTTCCTCCCGCACCGGCGAAGTCTTGCATGCCTCTACGCGCATGGATAGGGCTTTTTATTGGGCCGGTAACTGGCTGCATTTGTTAAAACCGTTGGAGTCCGTGGGGCTAGGCCATATCCGCAACGACGTACAATTGTGGCTGGGGTTATCGGCAACGATAGCGACCTTGACCGGCCTGATTATCGGCTGGTTGCGTTGGCGACCCGGTTTCGGCGGCAAACATACCTATTCCCAAGGCCGCACCCAACCTTATCGCGAATTCTGGTTTAAATGGCATTTTTGGAGCGGTTTAGTCGGCGGCATCGTGGTGCTGTCCTGGGCGCTCAGCGGTTTTCTCGACACTAATCCCGGAAAAATATTTAATCAGGGCAATCCCAATCGACAAGAACTGAACCGCTATCTGGGCAAAGGTCTACCCGAAGTCATGCGACTGTGGCAACCGGTTTTACCGACATTATTGTCTGTGGCGGTCGATGGCGCCGATGTGGTCGAACTGGGCTGGCGGCGCTTGGGCGGCGATAGCGTGTTGTTGGCGCATACCCGCGACGGACAGCGTCTGCCGCAACCGCTAGACGGCGTCACCACGCAGTTTAACGACGCCACGCTGTTAGCGGCGGTAGGACGCGTCGCCGGTGAGACTAAAGTGGCGTCACAGGAAGTTCTGACTGACTATGACAGCTACTACTATCCCAGACACCATCAAAGTTTGGTGGAAAAACCGTTGCCGGTGTTATTGGTGACGATGGCTGACGATGTCGGCACCCGTTATTATCTGGATCCGCAAGACGGAAAACTGATCGCTAAGCTCGACAGAAGCGGACGGGTATTGCGCTGGTTATTTTCCGGCCTGCATCACTGGGATTTCGGTTGGCTATATCAACGGCCCATCTGGGATATCTGGATGTTGATTTGGGTATCGTTAGGTTTAGTACTGGGCGCGAGTTCGCTGGTGGTCGGTTGGCGGCGCCTGAAACATACTTTTTTTCCTAAAAAATCGGTGCGCTCCAAGAGATCAGTGCAGACGAAAGAACCGGCAGATCGTAAGTCCGTAGTTGTAGGCAAGCACAGGTATTTATAGATATTCACGTTGAGTTAGAAAATTTTTCGGCTCTATGTGAAAGAGAGTGGGTATAAACTTTTTATCGATGCTTTGTAGTAGTAAATCCGTTCGTCCTGAACCCTTCGACAAACTCAAGAGAGCCTTGTCGAAGGATGGGCGGATTTACGGCCAACCCTGATACGATCACTCGTAATATGCTTATCTACATAGATTTATTCGGCATGAAGTCGACTATCAATCATGATTTAACGCAGCACTACTCCGACGGGCGGATCCCCAAAACGAGAGTGAATTGTCTCCTTGAATGCTAAAGCCGTTTGAGGCTTCACAAATAAGGTAACAACCTCAGGATGGGCTGCCCGAATTTTGCGCTCGATGTTGATCACCGCATCCTCTATCTGTGGCGTTCGAAGATCATCAGCAAATTCCAGGCTGAGCGCTACGAGAATTTGATCCGGCGCGAGATGCACCGTCAGCACACCGTTAGCCCGCGAGGCCGGACTCCCTCCTTCGGCAATACGCAGAATTGATTCACTGAGCTTAATGTCCGCCCGCTCCCCGAGCAGTAAGCTCTTGCTTTCCCTCGCAAGTAGGCTCGCGGTGCCGGCCAGAACCAATCCGATTAGGATCGAAGCAACCCCATCGAAAATCGGGGCGTCCAGGGTTGTGGCTACGAACGTTCCTAAGGCAGCGATCAGGATGCCAATCAAGGCCGCGCTATCCTCGATCAACACCATGAACGAGATTGGATCTTTGCTTCTGCGGAAGGCCTCGTAATAACCAAGTGAGCCTTTCAGCGTCCTGAACTGTCGAAGAGCAACCAACCAGGATGCGCCCTCGAACAGAAAAGCGAGTCCCAGCACCACGTAATTGACCAGCGGGTCGCTGATAGGCTTTGGAAGCAGGATGTGCAAGATTCCCTCATAGATGGAAACGCCCGCCCCAAGTGCAAAGACCATGAGTGCAACAATAAAGCTCCAGAAATAGAGTTCGCGACCATAGCCGAGGGGATGTTCCAGGTCGGCCTGACGGACGGATCGGCGCATTCCGTAAAGGAGCAGTACCTCGTTGCCCGTATCGACTAACGAATGGATAGCCTCACTCAGCATAGCCGAGCTGCCGGTCCATGACGCCGCAATGGCTTTCGTTAAGACAACTAGAATATTGCCGACGAGAGCAGCATATATGACTAACTTCGATGACGAGTTTGCTGCCATATAATCTCCAGTAGTGTTTTGTCAGTTCTTAATGGGGGTATTTAACCAATATCCAATTCCCCAAAAAGTGCCTAACCAGCAGTAAGAAGTCAGCTGATTTTGCAATTTCTGGCTATCGTCAATAATAGCCTATTTATTCCTTGGTCATAAGTATCAATTTGCTGGCTG
>PMJA01000152.1 GCA_003158415.1 Methylobacter sp. | reverse complement strand
ACAGGAATATGAATGCATTAAGGCGGCCGCTGAAGAGATCGATTTATTACCCCGGGTTGAACGTGATATATTTGCCGTAGATGTCGATGTATCGTCATTAAATGTTGAACAACTGCGGCCTGATATCCAGTTAAGAGATATGTTACTGGCGCTCAAGGATGTCCTTAAACGGGTTGACCAACTTAGCCACCAGCAAATTACCAAAGATGCGTTATCTGTCCGTGAACGAATGGCAACCATTTTGGAATACCTTAAAGGAGAAAATAGTCTCCTTTTCTCGCAATTATTTGTCCGAAAAGAAGGTCGACCCGGCGTCGTTGTCTCGTTTTTGGCCATCCTCGAACTCGGAAAAGAAGGACTCATCGAAATCTTCCAATCAGAACCCTATACCGAAATACGAGTCAGAAACGCCGGTTACGCCGCCGCCGAAAAAGAAGGTCGCTAAACCACGGGTTCCGGTCAAAGTTGTTGATTTAAGCCCGGAGCCCGTAGCGTCCTTCGACTACGCTCAGGAGAGCCCCTTCGAATGCGCTCAGGGGAGTCCAGTAGTAGAGCCGCCGACCAGTTTACGGCCCTACATCAAGGATTTACGGAACATGTCCGAAAGGACTCTCCTGAGCGTAGCTGAAGGGTTCAGATCCCGGCGCAGACCGTTAAAATCGACACCCTTGAACAGTCCCTCTCCAGTAACCGAACGACCCGAAGCCAACGTGAAAACCAAGCGTATAGTTGAAGCCATTCTATTTGCCGCCAGACGTCCTNNATAGAGGCGATTACCGAAGATTATAAATATCGGCCCATAGAATTAAAAGCCGTCGCCAGCGGCTACCGTTTTCAGGTTAAACAGGACTTGTCACGCTGGGTATCGCGGTTGTTTGAAGAAAAACCGCCGAAATATTCACGCGCGCTACTGGAAACCTTGGCCATTATCGCCTACAGACAACCGGTAACACGCGGCGATATTGAAGATATACGCGGCGTCAGTGTCAGCTCAAGCATCATCCAGACTTTGCTTGAACGTGAATGGGTGCGGGTAGTGGCGCACAAGGAAGTGCCCGGCAGACCCGGCTTATATGGCACGACCAAACAATTTCTGGATTATTTTAATCTATCATCATTAAATGAACTACCGGCTATGCAGGAGATACACCATCTCGACGGGTCGATAGATAACACGCAACCACAGAGTCAGGTAACGAGTGAACAGCAAAAAACCAACCAACGATTCAACGAAGCAGCCGGGCAGCTCGCCGAAGAAAACCAACAAGTCGCCGAAACAACAGCGTAAAAACCAGGAAAGGCAGGAGCCGAAAGCAACAACCTACAAACTGGCGGCGAGTTCACTAAAGCAGCCGGGTGAAGCCAAGATTGCAAAAAAATCCGCCAGCGGCCAGCCGGACGCAGGCGAGCGCATACAAAAAGTGCTGGCGCGGGGCGGCATCGGTTCCCGGCGGGAAATCGAACGCTGGATAGATGAAGGTCGGCTCAAACTTAACGGCGATCTTGTTAAGTTGGGCGACCGGTTAAAAGCGGGCGACCATCTGCAACTCAATGAGCGGGTGGTGCATTGGGAAAAGTTTGCCGTACAACCGACGCGCGTGTTGATTTATCACAAGCCCACCGGTGAAGTGGTGACACGTCGCGACCCGGAAGGCCGTCCGCTGGTGTTTACCCAACTGCCTGACCTGATTACCGCCCGCTGGATTTCAGTAGGCAGGCTCGATATTAATACCTCCGGCTTATTATTGGTGACCAATAACGGCGAACTGGCCAATCGTTTAATGCACCCGTCCACCGAAGTGGAACGTGAATACGCCGTGCGTATTTTAGGCGATGTCTCGGAGGCGACGCTGGAAAAGCTCAAGCAAGGCGTAGAGTTGGAGGACGGCAAGGCCAAGTTCGACGCGATCCGGTTTTTCGGCGGCGAAGGCGCCAATAAATGGTATCACGTCATCGTCAGCGAAGGCCGCAACCGGCTGGTCAGGCGCTTATGGGAATCCCAGGAAGTTGTCGTCAGCCGCTTAATGCGCGTCCGCTATGGGCCGGTGGTATTGCCGGAACGCCTGAAAGCACGTACTTTTTATGAATTGACAGATAAAGAACTGGACTTGTTGTTCGAATTTGCAGGATTAGAACGATCCGAGCCGGTCATGACCACCTACAAGCCGGAACCTAAACGCCAAAGGCCCGGAAAAAGGTAGCCTCTATTTTTACTCACTTTTTTCTATCATCTATACGATGTTTTAAGATAAGCAAAAAATTATGAAGACTCCTGACAAGTCACCATTGAAAGCTAGGCCGTTAAGAATGCCAGGGCAATCTCTTGATGACGAAATTCAGAAAATTATAGATGATGAATTAGTTTCCAACTTACTTTTCCCTATTTTATTAATTCTTTTTAGTGCTTGCGATTGGTTGCTTTGGTATCAAGTAGTAAAGTTACCAAATCCCATTCTTATTTCAGCACTTGCAATTGTAGCTTCAGTTTATTGTTTTTTTAGATTGATAAAGATAAGAAAGCGGGTCAGAGCGCTTAGATTAGGTAGGGACGGAGAAAGAGCTGTAGGACAAACTTTAGATGCGTTAATAAGAAAAAGATATAGAATATTCCATGATTTGGTTGGAGAAAGCTTTAATTTAGATCATGTCATAGTCAGTGAGCACGGTGTTTTTTCTGTCGAAACAAAAACCTACTCAAAACCCGCAAAAGGTGGGTGTAAAGTTACTTATAGTGGTGATGGTATATCCATCAATGGTTATAAGCCTGATAAAAAGATCATCATTCAGGTTCTGGCGCAGAAAAGTTGGCTAGAAAAACAAATAGCAACATTAACAGGACTTAAAGTTTCAGTTAAGCCCGTAGTTGTTTTTCCCGGATGGTATATAGAAAACCAACAAAATAATAAAGGTGAAGTATGGGTACTGGAGCCGAAAGCTTTACCGACCTATATAGAAAATTGTCCAAAACTAATAAGTGAAGATAACGTTAGATTGATTTCAAATCACTTATCCAGCTATATAAGAACCACTTATGACAAATAGTTATATATGGGTCGAATTAGCGTACCCAATATATTAATATCTTGGTATAACAAAACTAGGGGGGAGACAAGCTTGGAAACAGATTGGCCGGAAGGCTATAAAATAGGGCGGCGTAAGCTGGTCACCGTCCTGGACAAAATGATAGTCGGGGATTTGCTAAAAACATTGCTGTCTGTTTTAGCCGTGATCGTGCTTATTATAGTCAGCCGACAATTTATCAGGGTTCTTGACGAAGCGATTGCCGGGCAGGTTTCAAATGAAACCTTACTGAGTATCTTAGGGTTCAAAACGATCGTTGCCGGTTCTGAATTTTTGCCGGTAGCGCTATTTATGGCGGTATTGATGGTTTTGGGAAGAATGTACCGGGATCAGGAGATGGCGGCGGTGGCTTCGGCAGGCGGCGGTAGCGGCGCCATCTATCGGGCCGTATTCCTGTTGGTTTTTCCGGTAAGCGTGCTGTCCGTCGGCCTGTCTTTCTATGCTGCACCGTGGGCGGAAACAAGTGTGGCTAAGTTAATGCAGCATGATGAAGAATCTTCCGACATCCGGGGCATCGCTGCGGGAAAGTTTAGCGAATACAGTCAAGGTGACCTGGTTTTTTATGTGGAAAGCATCGGCGCCGATAAAAAGATGCATCAGGTTTTTGTCCAAAACCGGCAACATGGCNNCAACGCGGCCGTTATTAATGCCGATACGGCGCAACTGAAAGACTTGCCTGACGGGCGATACCTTGTTTTTGAGCAGGGCCAACGCGTACAGGGAGAGCCGGGAACTTTAAATTATGTAATTGAACAGTTCGCTGAATACGCAGTAAGAATAGATACCAAAGTAACAGAGGCGATGATCAACATGCACGCAATGGCCGTTGATTTGTTATGGCCTTCCAATGCAAAAAACTATATCGCTGAATTTCAACGCCGATTTTCTATTCCTTCCGGCGCGTTGTTGTTAAGTTTTATTGCCGTTCCTTTGGCTCAGATTGCGCCTCGCAGTGGTGTTTACGGAAATATGCTGGCGGGCTTTTTAATCTATTTCAGTTATGGAAACCTTAGCCGTATCAGCCAAGGCTGGGTGATGACCGGGACTATTCCTGTTTGGCTGGGCGGCTTCGGCGTCAATATACTGTTATTGTTGATAGGCAGTTTTTTATTGGCAAGATTGTATGGATGGCGGTGGCTCATTATGAAACTTAGAAGAAAGGCGTCTTAAGTGCGGGTATTAACAGGCTATATCGTCAAGGAAATTCTAAAAGGGTCTTTGGTCGCGCTATTATTATTATTGACCCTGTTCAATTTGTTTACCTTTAGCGATGAGTTAGGGGATTTGGGCGGAGGTTACGGCTTAAAACAAATTCTTTATTATCTTGCCTTGACCACGCCGGGAATTTTTTGTGAATTAGTCCCTGCGTCAGCTTTATTAGGCAGTCTGTTTGTATTGGGCGCGATGGGTATTAATCGTGAGCTTATTGCCATGCGGGCTGCGGGGCTATCTGTTTTTGGCATTATTAAAGCTGTTATGCTGGCAGGTGCCGTTTTAGTTATTAGTTCAATACTCGTCAGTGAGTTTGTCGCTCCGGTAACCGAGCGCATGGCGAAAATGGTTAGGCTCTCAGCTCACAATGACCAGGTTCTGATGAACGCCAAAGATGGCGTCTGGCTGCGCGAAGATAAGAAATTCATTAATATCCGGAAAATAGTGGATGACGGTAATTTGGCAGATATCAGTATTTATGAATTAGACGATCAACAGCACTTGCACCAAGCTCTGCATGCAGATCAAGCGGTTTTTATGGGTAATCAGCAGTGGAGCCTTAAAAATACCAGGACATCAGAAATTTCAATACAAAAAATGGGGGTAAGTTCACAGGATAATCAACTTTGGAAATCATCAATTGCGCCTAATTTATTAAAAATTGTGGTTGTTAATCCCAATAATTTGTCGTTAGTTGACTTGGTCAGTTATGTTAATTATTTAAAGAAAAATCATCAAAAATCCCATGTTTTTGAGTTGGCTTTATGGGGGCGCATAGTTAATCCTCTGGTTACACTGGTGATGTTATTATTATCGGCACCCTTTGTTATCGGCGTTAAGCGGGGGGTTAGTGTTTGCGAAAGAATGATGATAGGTGTTGTTATCGGGATGGGTTTTAATATTATTGACAAAATTGTAGGGCACATCGGATTTATTTATGATTTGAGTCCTCCATTAATGGCATTTATTCCCAGTTTGACTATTTTGGCGCTGGCACTATTTGCATTGAAACGGGTGCAGGAATAGTTCATGCCAGATTTAATAAAAGCGTTGGTTTTTGAAAGCAGCAATAGATAGCGCTTTTTTACTCCATATCGCCAACGG
>PMJA01000038.1 GCA_003158415.1 Methylobacter sp. | reverse complement strand
ATTTGCCTGATGAGGAACCAGCCAGTCTATATCGGACTTATCCATGTGATTGGCTTCCAGCGTTTCATCGACAATCCGGCCTAATGTGTTAACAGCTACTTTAAACACTTCGTTGCCACGCATGCTGATGTAGCCGGCTTCGTGCTTATTGGCCTCGGTAGCAACTTGAGGATTTGGGCAATACAGCAGGTCTTCATATTCACCGTCGGAATGAATATGGGTGGATAAAATGCCCGTTTCGTCTGAAGTGGTCAGCAATATGGCGCCGGCGCCATCGCCAAACAAAATGCAGGTGCCTCTATCAGTCCAGTCGAGTATGCGTGAACAAATTTCAGCGCCGACAACAAGCACGGTCTTGGCGGCGCCTGTCTTTATATATTGATCGGCAATACTCAAAGCGAAAATCGAGCCGGAACAAGCGGCCTGCACGTCAAAAGCCACGCAGTTTTTAATGCCTAAGCGTTGTTGCAATAAGCAGCCCGTACTTGGATAAACGCGATCAGGCGTACCTGTCGCAACAATAATTAAATCTATGGTTTCAGGGTCACAAGCGGCGGCCTCTATGGCTTGCCGCGCAGCAATTTCAGCCATGCTGGCAGCCGACTCATTAGGCCCCGCAATGCGTCGGCTTTTAATTCCGGTTCGTTCATAAATCCAGCTGTCCGATGTATCAACAGTCTGTGAGATCTGTTCGTTAGTGCGGACTTCTTCGGGTAGATAAGCGCCGGTACCAATTACTCTCGAATAATGAGTCATGCACTTTCTCTCAAAGCCAGGATTTTTTCTACCTGTTCGCTAATCTTTTTAATGACGTCTTTTTCCACTTCACAAGCGGCAAGCTCAATAGCTGTTTTAAAAGCAAGCACATCCGCCCCGCCATGGCTTTTAATGACCAGCCCGCGTAGTCCTAAAAAACTTGCGCCATTGTACAGGCGGGGATCTATGCGCTGCTTAAACGACTTGAGCACCGGATAGGCAATTAATCCCACTAACTTGGTTAAGCTGTTTTTGCCAAAAGCTTCTTTTAAGGCTGTACCTATCATTTTGGCGGCGCCTTCAATAGACTTAAGCGCAACGTTACCGACAAAGCCATCAGTAACAATCAAATCAACTTTGACATGTCCGGCATTTAAAGAGTTGCCTTCTACATAGCCAATATAATTTAACGACGAAATTTCCAGTAATTTTGCGGCTGCTTTAACCTGCTCATTACCTTTCATATCTTCTTCGCCAATATTTAACAAGCCTACTTTGGGGTTGTCAATGCCATCAACTGCTTTAACCAATTCATTGCCCATGATGGCAAATTGGAACAGGTGTTCAGCCGTGCAATCTACATTCGCCCCTAAGTCAAGCACATGGGTATGTCCGTAAATGGAAGGCAGCGTTGAAATAATGGCTGGACGATCAATTCCCGGAATCATTTTCAAAACAAAGCGGGCTGTCGCCATCAATGCGCCAGTATTGCCGGCGCTTACGCAGGCGTCCGCATGTCCATCGCGAACCAGATTGATGGCAACCCGCATGGATGAATCTTTTTTGTTTTTCAGCGCCTTAGCCGGAGACTCATCCATGCTGACACACTGCGATGCGTGATGAATAGCGAGCCTATCTTGATAATCAGCTAATTCCTGCGGTAATAGCTGTTTAATAACAGTTTCGTCACCCACTAAAATCAGCTTTAAGTCTGGATTGTTTTTTAAGCAATCCAATGATGCTGGAATAGTGACTTTAGGGCCATGATCACCGCCCATTGCATCAATTGAAATGGTTAAACTCACGCTGACGAACAACTCCGCAGTTATTGAGAGAAGCCGAACCAGATCCGGTTCGGCACGGCATCATTCCAGATGCGGAAATATGTTTAATCTTCGTCACTGACGCCGGCGGCGACTATTTGACGACCTTTAAAAAAACCATCCGGAGTAACATGGTGACGCAAGTGTGTTTCACCTGTGATAGGGTCTTGAGACAATGCTTTGCTTGTTAAGGCATCATGTGAGCGACGTTGACCGCGTCTTGAACGCGACACTTTACTTTTTTGTACGGCCATTATAAATCTCCAGTGTGTTTAAGTTTGGCTAAAATGGAAAAAGGGTTTTCAGGGGATGACGGTTCGTCATGCGCTAATAAATCTACGTTGTTGTTGGTGTTTGGGGCAATACAGCTATGCGGATGCTTCGGAAATGCCGGTAAAACAAGCAATATCTCGTCTTCAATAATGCTTTTAAGAAGAATTTTTCCTTCATCAACCAGCAAAGGCTCAAAATCTTCCGGCAATCTGTCGGCTTGGTCTATGGAAGTAACAATGCCCAACTTGATATCGCAATGTAGGGGCCATTTAACGGCTCCCAAACAATTCTGGCATTTAAGCTCCAAAACAGTTTCTATATGCCCATCAATTTTGGCCAGCCTTCCTTCCCGTCCGAAAAAAAGCTCGACGGCAACTGTACCCGTGTCGTCAGCGAGTATTTCCGCCAAACGATCCAGACTCTTTAAGGGTATTTGACCTTTCAATGCGCCGCGCTTATCGGCCAATTGCAGAGGGTCTATATATTCGGGTAATCGATCTAACATAACTTTGCAATAATATAGGGAAACAATAAATGCGTCAAACTCTAAATGTAAATCTTCATCAAAAGCGCGGGATTGTTCGTTAATCAACCCGCATATAAAGGCAAAGTTGATTTAACTTAAGCCATATCCGTTTCGGAGTCGATGTTTAAGGTTTGAGGGCATGCGCAGTGACGGTAACGTATTTTCTATGCAACTATTTTTTATAAAACCGATAGAATTATATCGACTAGGAGACTGATTTTCAGTCGACTTTTGGCAACCTCTAAATAAAACACACTATGTCGGATAAAAAACCCACACTTGGCTTCATCGGTATCGGCTTAATGGGCAAGCCCATGACGCTGCGTTTACTCAATGCAGGCTTTAATGTCAACGTATGGAACCGCAGCCCTGAAAAAATAATGCCGGTCGTTAATGCGGGCGCTAAAGGGTGCGCATCCATTGCCGAATTGATCCAGGCGTCAACGGTCATCCTGTTGTGCCTTGCTGATACGGCGGCAGTCGAGTCGATCATACTCAATGAAATTCTGGAACACGGCACAGCCGACCGGTTGCTGATAGACCTGTCCAGCATCCACCCGGAAAACACTAGGCGCTTAGCCGCAACCTTGTATGAAAAATGCGGCATGGGTTGGGTGGACGCTCCGGTTTCCGGCGGCGTTGCAGGCGCAGAGCAAGGCATTCTGGCAGTTATGGCGGGCGGCAGCATGAAAAACATAGCCGTTGCGCGTGTCGTCCTCGCGCCGCTCTACAAACAACTCACCCACATGGGCGATGTAGGCAGCGGCCAAGTCACCAAGATTTGCAATCAAATGATAGTCGGTTGTAACGTGCTGGTGATTGCTGAAATGATGGCGCTAGCCAAGCTGGCGGGCGTCGATGCAGAAAAAATACCGGAAGCCTTGTCCGGCGGCTTTGCCGATTCCAAACCCCTGCAGATCGTCGGCCCGGAAATGGCAGCCGGGACTTTCGAGCCGGTTAAATGGCGGGTTAAAACCTTGTTAAAGGATTTGAACATGGCGGTCGACTTATCCGTTAAGCAAGGCAATGCTGTTCCACTGTCCGGGTTGGCGGCGCAACTGATGCAATTGCACGGCAGTCACGGCTATTTAGAGCAAGACCCCGCCACTTTGATTAAATTATTTACTAAAACTGATGCTTAACTTTTGCGCTAATCTAAGTTTATTGTTTACTGAAGTTGAGCTGATAGACCGCTTTAAGGCCGCCAAACAAAACGGGTTTGATGCCGTGGAAATACAGTTTCCTTATGAGTTGAGTGCAGAAGTCCTAAAAAACACTCTGGAAGAGCAGCAGTTAAAATTGGTGTTATTTAATATCGATGCCGATGATTTATTGCAAGGCGGCGAAGGACTGGCCTGCGTACCGGAAAAGCGGGAGCAATTCCGCCTAGCGGTCGCCCAGGCGCTGAACTATGCAAGGCTATTAAAGCCTGAAGCCATCAATGTGCTGCCGGGGCGGTGTTTTAACGAACAGCGCAAACAGGACTATTTGAAAACCTTTCAAGAGAACCTGTGTTTTGCGACCGGAGCGTTTGCGCCGCTAGGCATTAAAACCGTTTTTGAAGCCATCAACAGCCATGATATGCCCGGATTTATCGTCGATAATGGCCTGAGAATGCTGGATATATTGGATCGGCTCAGCCAACCAGGGCTGTTCATGCAATACGATATTTATCATGCGCAAATGATGGGAGATAAGCCGGAGGAATTTATTGCCCGGTACGCCGATAAAATTGGCCATATACAATTTGCGGACAGCCCGGGGCGTGGTCAGCCCGGCACCGGGCTGATTAACTTTGAATGCGTTTTTTCGGCCATTGAACTGTCAGCTTATTCCGGCTGGGTAGGCGCCGAATATAAGCCCATTGGATCAACCGCTGACAGTTTGGGCTGGCTTTGATGGTTTACGGGTCATGGCGGCGTCCGGGTCAGTCGTTGATGGCGGCGTCTTTTTTTATAACACATCATCGACCATAAACATGTCCTCGGGTTTGAATGTCGGCCAACAAGTCGGCGCGGGCGGTATCCAGCGCAGTTTTTTCACTGAGTACAAAACATTCGAACAAACCGGCCGCCGGTTCTTGTCCCCACAAACGGCGACCCGTGCGCAGAATTTGATGTTGCATAACTGTTGACGCTGCACGCATGTCCAGCAAGTCTACCGAACACCCTGTTAGGTCGGCCAACTTGCCGGATAAATCCCAAAGCTGTAACGGATCCGCGTAACCGGCCACCAACACAGCCAAATCCAGATCGCTGTCGGCATGAGCGGTGGCGTTGATTCGGCTACCAAAGGCGTAAACAGCCAATGCCTGGGGAAATGCGGAATGGATGGCATTCACTACCGCGCCGTTGCTTGCGACTTCGCTAATTTGAAGGATCATCTTTAGTTTCCAATCACGATTCCAATTTTTAACTGCTTTATTGTACAGATAAACGGGCTGATGAGATAATCACAGACATTTCGTAATTGCACAAGTACTGTGCTTTGAAAATACTAACGATAACTCCATGAAAATCACTATGGGTTCTATTTACGGCTGGCTATCAATGGCGGAAATGTCGGCATCTTTCAATTGTATAGACAGTCAACGCGCTGCGTCCAAATGTTTAACGGCCACCTCACTCCCTATTTCCAGCCACCACAAAACGGCAGAAGCAGGAGGCCATGGCATTAATGCCGCCCCTGATGTTTATCAATCTCCCCAATTACTGGTGATTATTGAAGGCGCTCCGCAATGGCAGGATTTTGAGCTAGAGGAGCTTGCCAAAAATAATGGCTCGGCCCATGCTTTGGCAATAGGTTTTTTGCGTTTTGGCCGTTCAGTGCTGGATAAAATTCATGGGCCTTTTGCCTTTTGTCTGCTGGAACCGGAGCGTCGCTATGCGTTGCTGGCGATAGATCGGATGGGCATACGACCGCTGACTTATTATTGTGAGAACGGACTGTTGGTGTTCGGCTCCCAGCTCGATCAAATTATCGCGCATCCCGGCGTTAAAACCGCAATCGATCCGCAGGCTATCTTCAATTACCTGTATTTTCATGTAATTCCAAGCCCCGGCAGCATTTACAGCGGAGTTTCAAAACTCCAGCCGGGCGAGTTTTTAGAAGTCAATAACGGCGAGCTAACCCGCGATTTCTACTGGCAGCTACGCTATAACGACAGCCCTTGTTCCAAAAAAGAGCTGCTTGCGCAATTGGGCGCAGAATTGGAGCAATCGGTCTTGGCCTGCGCACCTGATCAACAAACCGGCGCCTTTTTGAGCGGAGGCCTGGACAGCAGCACCGTAACCGGCTTTTATCAAAAAATTGCCGGCCGACCTATTGATGCATTTACCATGGGATTTGACGCCAAAGGCTACGATGAAATGGACTATGCCAGGATCACAGCCGCCCATTTCAAGGTTAAGCTGCATGAATACTATGTCACGCCTGCCGATGTCTTGCAGGCGATACCGTTGATTGCGCAAACTTATGACGAACCCTTTGGCAATGATTCCGCTGTGCCTGCCTATTATTGCGCTAAATTTGCCCGTGAACTGGGCATGACACGGTTATTGGCCGGCGACGGCGGCGATGAGTATTTTGCCGGTAATTCCCGTTATGCCAAACAAAAGGTATTTGAGCTTTACCGCCATGTACCCAGCCCGGTCAAATCTATTTTAGAGCCGTTGGCGTTTAACCTGCCGCCGCTCAGGAAAGTAAAACGCTATATCGAGCAGGCTAAGATAGCGATGCCGGAACGCTTGGAGACCTATAATTTCCTGCATCAAACCCCGTTGGCGGAAATTTTCTCTGAAGATTTTTTGGCGCAAATTGACCCGGATCAACCCCTGCAATTCCTCAAAAATACCTATAACAGGACGTCTAATGACGATTTGATTAAACAGATGCTGTTTCTGGATGACAAGTTTACGTTGGCGGATAACGATCTGAGAAAAGTCAACCGGATGTGCGAGCTTGCCGGTGTTGATGTGCATTACCCGATGTTGCAGGAAAACCTAGTGGCGTTTTCCACCTCGATTCCCTCTAAATGGTTAATGCAGGGTTTTGAATTACGCTCTTTTTACAAAGAAGGACTGCGCAACTTTTTACCCAAAGCAACCCTTGCCAAAAGCAAACAAGGTTTCGGCTTGCCCTTTGGTGTATGGATGAGTAGCGACAAAGAACTGAAACAATTTGCCGTAGCGAGTTTGGAGAGCATTGAAAAACGTGGTTTTCTAAATCCGGCGTATATTAAAAATCTCATCCGGTTGCATCAGGAAGGCCACGCCTCCTACTATGGCACAATGATCTGGCTATTAGTCATGCTGGAACAATGGTTATCAACCCATTAACGCATTGTTTGGGATTAATGGGTTGACAGCATTGATTTAGGACAAAAAGCAACGCTTCCAGCTTTATAAGATTTTATTAAAACGGATTAACAAGAAGGCGATAAGTTGGAAAACAAGAAAACTTTACTCATTGTAGAAGATGACTTGGGGCTGCAAAAGCAACTGAAATGGAGTTTTGAAGCTTATCAAACCGTCATCGCAGGCAATAGAAACGAGGCCATTACCGCATTGAGGCGATATATGCCCAGCGTGGTAACGCTGGATCTGGGTTTGCCTCCGGATCCGGCTAATGCCAGTGTAGGCATCAAGACGCTAAAGGAAATTCTGGAACTTGCGCCTGCCACCAAAGTCATCGTGGTCACCGGCAATGATGACAGGTGCATTGCTATTCAAGCCGTGGCTATGGGCGCTTATGATTTCTATCAAAAGCCCATCGATATTGATATCTTAAACCTAATCATCGAACGCGCCTTCCAACTGAGCGAGCTGGAAAAGGAACATCAATCATTGCAACAAAGAACGACAGAACCTTTAGATGGTCTCATCGCTTCCTGTGAAAAAATGCAGGCCCTTTGTCGTAAGATAGAAAAAATTGCCCCAACCAATGCCACCACCTTATTGCTCGGAGAAAGCGGCACCGGCAAAGAAGTGCTCGCTAAAGCCATACACCGGCTAAGTAACCGTTCGGATCAGCCTTTCGTTGCCGTAAACTGTGCCGCCATTCCTGAAAATCTGCTTGAAAGCGAATTGTTTGGTTACGAAAGAGGGGCTTTTACCGGCGCCGCCCAACAAACAAAAGGGAAAATCGAATATGCCCAGAACGGAACCTTCTTCCTCGATGAAATCGGCGACCTGCCCTATTCATTGCAATCCAAGTTATTACGTTTTCTTCAAGAAAGAACCATAGAACGGGTCGGCGGACGGCAAGAGATTCCGGTTAATGTACGCATTATTTGCGCTACCCACCAAAACTTGCCGACACAGGTCGATGAAGGTAAATTCAGACTTGATTTATTTTATCGGATCAGTGAAATAACCGTTAATATTCCCCCATTAAGAGAACGGGAAGGCGACGCCATTACCATTGCCACCGCGTTTCTAAGACGCTTTTGTGAATTACATAATAAGAAAATAAAAAGCTTTAGCAAAGAGGCGGCGGAAGCCATTGAAACCTACTCATGGCCGGGAAATATCAGGGAACTTGAAAATAAAATTAAACGGGCAGTGATTATGGCCGATGAAACCAACATCACCTTTGACGATTTGGAGCTCGAACAAAACATTGATATTGCCATGCCGTTTAATTTAAAAGCTGTTCGAGAAGCCGCAGAAACTCTAGCCATCAAAAGAGTGCTGACACACACTCATAACAATGTTTCAAATACGGCAAAACTGCTTGGGGTGACACGCCCTACACTTTATGCTCTGCTTGAAAAATACGGGATCCACATTAATGAATAGTCATAGCTTACCAGCAGCACCAACCACCAACCGGGATACCCGTTTGGAAACTCAAAATCGATGGCTGTTGTGGCCGGTTGTTGCGCTGCTGGGTTTGTTATACGCCCCGACGTGTTTGTGGCTTTGGGAGCGCTGGACCATGAGCGTTTGGCAAAACGGCCATGGCATACTCGTTGCCGCGCTGGTTGTTTATCTGATAGGGGGTGAACTGAAAAAACTAAAATCGCTGCCCCTAAGCTCAAATCCCTGGGGGTTTGCCGTCCTGATTCCGGCCTTGCTTATCCACATGCTGGATACCGGCATTCATTCCCAGCTTCTTTCCGGTATCGCCCTGTTTGTATCGCTCCCCGGTCTCGCCTTATTATTTTTAGGCACTACGCGAACAAAAGCCATACTGTTCCTCCTGGCTACGTTGCTGCTTACGCTACCGATCCCCTTGGTTTTTACCGAGTCCATACACCTGGCTCTACGGCATATCGCGACCAAAAGCGTCGTCTGGTTGCTGCATTTATTTGGCGTACCCGTTTTTTCTACCGGCACGCTGATCGAAGTTGAAGGCGGCTCATTGATGATTGCCGACGCATGCAGCGGTTTTGCGACGCTTTATGCCTCCGTGGCTATCGCCATACTGACCGCTTATTTCTGTAATTCTGTGCGTCGTAAAATACTGCTGCTGCTGATTGCGGCACCATTGGCTATTGCCGTCAACATCATGAGAGTATTGCTGCTCACCTTGCTGGTAAATTGGTTCGGCATTGATATATTGGCGACCAAGGCGCACGAACTCTCCGGCTTGCTGACTTTTATGATTGCATTACCCATTATCTTCTNNTTACGCACTCCCCGTCGCAATCATCTTAATGCTTGCGCTGATACCCACGGTTATTCATGGGTATTTAGGCATGAAAGCAGACGACGGCCTATCAGCAACCCGCATTAACCCGCAATTGGGTAACTTTACATCTATCCCCACAAACCGGCTGCCGGAATGGGGCGAGGTTACTTTCGGCTGTACCGACTGGATTGAACGAATTTATACCGATGAACACGGCAAATCGGTGCGCTTATTTGTAGGGCGTTCTTATGATCACAAACGCCTTTATCATCATCCTGAGCTGGCTTTGTCTTATGGTCGGGATCTAAGAGGGGTAGGGCAAATTCACTTGCCCGGACAGCCGGAAATACCGGTTACCTTGCTACGCAACGACATGCGCCCCACTATGGCGGCCTTGGTCTTAGTGTACGACGGAGAATTCATAGCCGATCCCATCTCAAACCAAGTGCAAACCTCGCTCAAGCAACTGATTAGCCCCAGAAAACCGATGACCCTATTTTACCTGGCGGATGATAATGCACCCAAAGATGCCGCATTTGATAAAACCCCCGCAGCATCGTTACTCGAAAAAGCCATAAAAGATTTTATGGCGCAACCGCATTAGCCCTTAGCATGGGTGTGCCATAATAGCCTTTTGCATCGGTCGGCCTCATGTCTTTTCTTAATTCTCTGAAACCCGAACTGGATAAGCTCCCTGATGCGTTACGCGATGCTGTCGCCGCGTCATTAAAACAATGGCATAATCAGCTGGCCCCGGATTTTCAGCCTACCCCTGAGTTTACCGCCTCTATCGTCAAGGTTTGGTGTTCCAGTGCGTTTATTGCTGAAAGTTGTATCCGGCGGCCCGAGCTATTGCTGGATTTGGTCGCATCCTGCGATTTAACTACGGCTTATGATGAGCGCTGCTATGCCGACCGACTGGCGGGGTTGCAAGTAGCCGACGAGCCTGAGTTAATGCAGGCGCTACGGCAGTTCCGGCGACGGGAAATGATCCGCATCGCCTGGCGCGATTTATCGGGCTGGGCTCCGCTATCCGAAACGCTGCTGGATGTGTCGCTGCTGGCCGAGGCCTGCATACAGTACGCACTGGATTTTCTCTACCGGCAGGCCTGCGACAAGCGCGGCACACCGGTATTGTCCGACGGCAGCCCGCAACAAATCGTAGTCTTAGGCATGGGCAAGCTGGGCGCATTCGAGCTTAATTATTCGTCCGATATAGACCTGATTTTTGCTTACGCGGAAAACGGCACGCTACCCGACAGAAAAGCAACCAGCTACAGCGAGTTTTTTACGCGACTGTGTCAAAGTTTGGTCAAGGTACTGGATGAAATCACCGCCGACGGTTTTGTGTTTCGCACCGACATACGCTTACGGCCTTTTGGCGATAGCGGCCCCGTGATCATGACTTTTGACGGTATGGAAAACTATTACCAAACCCAGGCGCGGGAATGGGAGCGTTACGCCATGATCAAGGCGCGCCAAGTTGCAGGCGATTTTAACACTGGCAAGCAGCTGATCGCGATGCTGCAAGCCTTTGTCTACCGGCGTTACCTGGATTACGGCGCTTTTGAAGAACTGCGTTCGTTAAAAGCGCAGATTACCCAGGAATTAAAGCGCAAGGATCGCTGCGACAACATCAAACTGGGGCCGGGCGGTATCCGCGAGGTTGAATTTATCGGCCAAGCCTTCCAACTGATACGCGGCGGCAATGAAAAAGCACTGCAAACGCGCGGCATACTGGATGTGCTACGGATGTTGGGCGAACTGGAATTGCTGGATACCGAAGACGTCGAACAGTTGGCGCAGTCTTACCGTTTTTTACGCCGGGTGGAAAACCATGTCCAACAATACCAGGATCGGCAAACCCATGATTTGCCGACCGACGCAGCCGTGCGGAAAATACTGGCCTATTCCCTGGATTATCCCGACTGGGACAGCTTTAAAAATCGGTTGGATGCGGTAAGGTCGCAGGTGCAGGCGGTATTCGATCAGGTTTTTTCGTTGTCCCGGCAGGAAGAGGCTGATAGTCCCAGCCTACAAATTTGGTCTGATGCAGCGGAAGATGCGCAATTATGCGCTTATTTAAGCGACTACGGTTTCAAACAGGCCGACGCCAGCCTTGCCGTCATCCAGCAATTTAAAAACGCCGCCGCAATCCGGCGCTTAACAGCCAAAGGCGCGAAAGTGCTGGATCGCTTGATGCCGAAGGTTATCGAAGCGATGCAACAAGTCGATAACCCGGAGGAAACCTTAAAACGTCTGCTGGCTTTATTTGAAGCCGTTGCTGGCCGCAATGTGTATTGGTCGTTATTGACTGAAAACCCCGACGCCTTGGCTCAATTGCTGCGCCTGACCTCGGCCAGTCCCTGGATTTGCGATTATTTAGCCCGCTATCCGGTATTATTCGATGACCTGCTGGACACGCGCGCCTTGTTCGAGCCGCTCAAAAAAGAAGATTTTGATCAACAACTGAGCCGGTTGTTGGCGAATATCGACGTGCAAGACCTGGAGCAACTGATGATAGCTCTGCGGCAATTCAAGCACACGAA
>PMJA01000131.1 GCA_003158415.1 Methylobacter sp. | reverse complement strand
GAAATGATACACAGGGATAATATGGTGTTGATTTGAACCTCTTAGCGTCATCCTTGTTCTATGGACAAAGCTAACCGTGTAGGGCTGTAGATCTGGCTGAAGAACAAGTAAAAATACCCTTTATAAAGACCGGTGTGCTATGCAATCTTCTGAAAAAATTCATTCGGCGCAGTTCCTGGAGCAACAGCTACAGGAGGTCACAACCCTGCTGGAAAAACAGCAGCTGGAAAAATCGCTACTTGAAAGAAGCCCTGCAAACAATCACGAACTGGTTGCCGCAATGCTGCAAAACCAGCATCAAGCTCGGTTACAGGAAAAGCTTGTCTATTTGCATCCTGCCGATACCGCCTTCATACTCGAATCATTGCCACTGGATCAACGCAAGACGGCATGGGAAGCCATTAAATCCGGGCATGACGGACAAATCTTGCTGGAAGTGTCCGACGCCGTCCGGCAAACACTTATTTCAGGCATGGCAGCGGAAGAACTGGCCACCGTGGCCGGCCAGTTAAATACCGATGAAATAGCCGACCTCGCGGCGGACCTTCCGAAGAGAACGATGCTGAAGATACTCAGGTCGTTGAACAGCAAGGAGCGCAAGCATTTAAACGCCATTCTGTCTTATCAGGAAAACCAGGTCGGCGCACTCATGGATTTCGGCATGATCACGATTCGCAATGACCTTACGCTGAAAGCCATCATTGCCTATATCCGCAGGCTGGGCAAGTTGCCCAGCCACACAGACAAATTGTTTGTTGTCGATCAGCACAATAAGGTTCAGGGCATACTGCCGTTGCAGCGCTTATTGACGCATTTGCCCTCCCGGCAGGTCGCCGATGTCATGGTGACTGATTTTGTCAGATTCCAGATTGACCAGGAGGCCGCCGAAGCGGTACGGGCGTTCGAGCGTTATGACCTGATCTCCGCGCCGGTCGTCGATAGCCAGGGTAAATTACAGGGGCGGCTTTGCGTCGATAACATACTGGATTTTATGCGCGAAAAATCCGATGAAGACCTGCTCAGTCAGGCCGGTGTCGGCGAAGAGGAAGATTTGTTTTCCAGCGTTTGGAAAAGCGCCAGAAACCGCTGGGGCTGGCTATTAATTAACATCGGCACGGCTTTCGCTTCGACACGCATTATCGGCCTGTTTGAAGACATTATTTTGCAACTGGTGGCGCTGGCTTCACTCATGCCGATTATTGCGGCCATGGGCGGCAATACCGGTAACCAAACCAGCATGCTGATTATACGGTCATTGGCTTTAGGGCAAATCACCCCCGGCAATGTAGGTCGTATGATAAAAAAAGAGCTGACTCTTGCCGTCATCAACGGCATCTTTATCGGGTTTATTATGGGACTGGTGAGCCTGCTGCTGTACCAGGACATCGCGCTGTCCGCCGTGATGGCGGCGGCGATGTTTATCAATCTGCTGGTGGCTGTGGTAGTCGGACTAGGCATCCCGCTGCTGCGGCATAAATTCGGCATGGATCCCGCCGTGGGCACCAGCGTTATTTTAACGGCTGTTACCGATTCCATGGGCTTCTTTATTTTTCTGGGCTTGGCGAGCTTGTTTTTAATCAAGTAGAGGTGGAGGCTTTAGCGCACCCATGCGACTGTTTTAAAGAGATTTTTACCTTTTCACCATTGAAAAATGAGCTTGCTTATGGCAACTATTTGCTAACTTTATCCAGGTTGATTGTAGAAATGGCCTCCTGCACGGTCGTCATAAACTGGGCTGGAAAAATGATGGTAGAGTTCTTCTCCGTGGCAATTTCAGCCATGGTCTGGAGAGTGCGGAGCTGAAGTGCAACCGGGTGCAATGCAATAATGTCGGCCGCCTCACCGAGCTTCACCGCCGCCTGGAACTCGCCTTCTGCTGCGACAATCTTGGCACGACGCTCGCGCTCAGCCTCAGCCTCCTTCGCCATTGCCCGCTGCATATTGTCGGGTAGCGTAATGTCTTTAATCTCGACGGCTGTCACCTCTGCGCCCCAGGGTTCGGTATGCCCGTCAATCACGTTTTTAATCTGTAGGTTAATGTCACTCGTCTGCGAGAGCAACTGGTCAAGCGAGAACTGACCTACGACGTTGCGCACCGTGGTCTGACTAATCTGATTCACTGCATGCGTGATGTCTTCAATGGCGACGACCGACTTCTGAGGATCAATTATCTTGTAGTACGCAACGGCCGCAATGTCGATGGACACGTTGTCCTTCGTAATTATCTTCTGCGATGGAATGTTCATGGTGATCGTGCGGAGAGTGACCGATGTCATCTGTTCAAAAACCGGTATGAGGATGATGAGGCCTGGGCCGCGCACACCGGTAACTTTACCAAGAAAGAAAATAACACCCCGGTCATATTCCTTTACGATTCGGAGTGACATAGAGACTAAAACCACGACGACAAAGAAAATGACGGTATAAACTGGATCTAATGAAAACATGCTGTGCCCCTTTGTTACTGATTTGGAACCGGATGAAAAGGCTGTAAACCCAACTGCACGTTTTGAACTATAGAGGCTCCCAGCACTTTAGTCAAGAAATCCATATAGCGCTATTTTAAAACACCTCTTATGGTATTTTTTGCAGATACATTGCAAGAAGCCGCATGAGCACTAGGANNTGCAAGAAGCCGCATGAGCACCAGAATTGCACTTCGGAGTTGAATTTATCCATTCTTACATAAACCAATTTCTGTTACAATCGTCCAACATTACCGGCAATCATTCCTAAATCAATAACATAGCCTTATGAAAAAATCCCAGAAGTTACTATTTATCGTAATATTAATATTGCTGTTTTTAAGTCAATATAAGCTTGTCATGCCGTTAATGTACAAAGTTGCCGCCTCAGACCTTTTCATGGTTGACAGTAAAGACCAAGCCAGTCCATTGCCTATCGCAACACCGTTATCCAACATTGCTTATATGCAATGTAATCATTACATCAAATCCGAACTCGGTGCCGACGCCATCGTGACTTTTCCTGAAAAAGCCCTAAACGCCTGGACGCTAGGCAATTATGAATATCTGATACACGGTGAATTCGGCGTCACCGACAAAGCATCGAACACCGGCAATAAAAAATATACCTGCCGCATCATGTACAAAAATAGCGATGATCAGGAAGGCATACTGGACTTCGCAAACTGGTCTATAGTCGGAGTGTCGGGCGTAGAAAAATAAAACGCTGTCCGGGGAATAACAAACAAGACAGTGGATGGCCCCATTAAGATTATGGTTTAATTTGAATCAACCTTGATTTAATGCAGCCTGATGTCTATAATCGTCAAGCTATTATGTTTGGAGAGCTGTGTGGCGGGTAGAAATTACTCTACTGTCAGTAGGATTTTAAGTTATCAACTTTTGATCGTACTGATAATCGCAGTCGGTTTTGCCTTATTCGGGGGATGGCAGCAAGGCTTATCCAGCGCTTTAGGCGGGGTGGCGGCTTTTATCCCCAATCTGTATTTCGCCTTGCGGGTCTACAAATCCGAAGGCAAACCGGCGCGCAAGATTATGAACGCCTTTTATGCGGGAGAGTCGGGCAAGTTATTATTAACAGCGGCGCTGTTTATTCTGATTTTTAGAGTCCCAAACATAGCAATATTACCGCTGCTGGCAGGCTACATAGCAGCATTATCGGTTTTTTGGTTCGCGCTGTTGATGCGTTAACATTACTTAAAGAGAGGAACAATGGCTACCGAAGCTCATGCCGCCGAAGGTGTAACCGGTTATATTATTCACCATTTGACTCCGCTGCATGTGGGCGAGGGTTTTTGGACGCTGCATCTTGACACCTTGTTTTTCTCAGCCGTTTTAGGCGGCTTGTTTATCTGGTTTTTTAAGACCGCTGCAGAAAAAGCAACGTCCGGCGTACCCGGGTTGGTGCAAAACTTTGCTGAAATGCTGATAGAGTTTGTCGATAACCAGGTTAAAGACAGTTTTCACGGCGACAGTAAATTAATCGCACCACTGGCCTTGACTATCTTTTGCTGGATATTCATGTGGAACTTTATGGATTTGTTCCCCGTAGATATATTGCCCTTAGTCGGTTCAATGATGGGCATCGAATACCTGCGGGTCGTGCCCAGTACCGATTTGAACGCGACGTTCGCCATGTCTATCTCGGTTTTTTGTTTGATTATTTTTTACAGCATCAAAATCAAAGGCCCCTGGGGCTTTGCCAAGGAGCTGATGTTTCAGCCTTTTGGTCCGTGGTTGTTACCGTTCAACCTGCTGTTGAAATTAGTGGAAGAAATTGCAAAACCTATTTCGCTGGCGCTACGGTTATTCGGAAACCTGTATGCGGGTGAATTAATTTTTATTTTGATTGCCTTGTTACCCTGGTATATTCAACCGGTATTAAGTTTTCCCTGGGCAATTTTTCACATTTTAATTATTACACTTCAAGCTTTTATATTCATGGTGTTAACGATTGTTTACCTGAGTATGGCGCACGAAGATCATTAATTATCGTTTGACCGTTTTTTTATAACTTTATTAACCGTTTGGAGGTTTCATGGANNATTAATTGCTGACGTACAAGGCATGACTGCTATCGCAGTAGGTCTGGTTTTGGGCATGGGCGCTTTAGGAACAGCGATAGGCTTCGGTCTGCTAGGTGGAAAATTTTTGGAAGGCGCAGCCCGTCAGCCGGAAATGGTTCCAATGCTACAAGTAAAAATGTTTGTTGTTGCAGGTCTGTTGGATGCGGTAACAATGATTGGCGTTGGTTTAGCGTTGTTCTTTACTTTCGCAAACCCATTCCTGTCTGCGGTACAAGCTGCGGCTGCAGGTTAATTGCACAATCGTGTTTAACAGCAACAAGAGGATCGCATCGTGAGTATCAATGCTACTCTGATTGGGCAAATGATTACCTTTGCACTTCTGGTATGGTTTACCATGAAGTACATTTGGCCGCCTTTATTTGACTCTTTAGAAGAACGTAAAAAGAAAATTGCCGATGGTTTGGCGGCTGCTGAAAAAGGTCAGGAAGAAATTCTGTTGGCTGAGAAAAAAGCCAAGGGCGTTATAAAAGAAGCTAAAGAACAATCGTCAGAGATTGTTACCCTGGCTCAAAAGCGCGCTAATGAACTGATAGAAGAATCAAAAGACACCGCCAAAAAAGAAGGCGAGCGTTTGATTGTTGCAGCAAAAGCGCAAATTGAGCAGGAAATACAGCAGGCTAAAGAAGGTTTGCGTCAGGAAGTGGCTGATTTAGCGTTAAGTGCGGCAGAGCAGATTCTGGGCGCGGAAATTGATAAAGCCAAGCATCAGGACATTATCAGCAAAGTCTCTAAACAATTAGGATAGGCGGCATAATGAGCGAACTGGCAACCTTAGCAAGGCCTTACGCAGCAGCGGTGTTTAAACGGGCCAAGGAAACTCATTCGACCACAATGTGGTCTAAGAGCTTGGCGTTTATGTCGGCTGTCTTAAAAAATGAAGACATTTCTGTTGTCGTCGATAATCCCAAAGTTAACAAAGAAAGGTTATCTGCGCTGATGCTGGATATTTGCCAGGGGCACGTTAATGACGAGAATGAAAATTTTCTAAATTTACTGGTTCATAACAACCGGCTCAGCTTAGTGCCTTCCATTGCAAGGCTTTTCGAAGCTTATAAAGCGGAAGACGAGGGTTATGTCGAGGTTGAGGTATTAACGGCTTACGCCTTATCCAAAGAGGCAAAGCAAACCTTGGCGGCAACCCTGGAAAAGAATCTGGGCAAAAAAATCCATATGAATGTAACCGTGGATAAGTCATTAATTGGTGGCGTTCTCGTACGCGCGGGCGACAGAGTCATTGACGGATCTATTAGAGGCCGGCTTCAACAACTAGCAAAAAGGCTCTAACTTTAGAGTGAGAAAAAGAACATGCAATTAAACCCATCTGAAATAAGTGATCTGATTAAAAAGAAGATCGAAAACTTCGACCTGAGTGCCGAAGCGCATACAGAAGGTACCGTAGTCAGTGTGACTGACGGTATTGTAAGAGTACATGGTCTTTCTGAAGCTATGCAAGGCGAGATGCTTGAGTTCCCCGGCAATACCTTTGGCATGGCGCTTAACCTTGAAAGAGACTCAGTCGGTGTGGTGGTATTAGGTTCATATCAGCACATTACCGAGGGCGATGTCGTAAAGTGTACCGGAAAAATTTTAGAAGTGCCGGTCGGTGAAGCATTACTGGGCCGCGTTGTTGACGCGCTGGGTAATCCTATCGACGGTAAAGGCGCTATTAATACCACCGAAACAGCTCCCATTGAAAAAATAGCACCGGGTGTAATTGCCCGTCAATCTGTTGATCAGCCGGTTCAAATCGGGCTGAAATCTATTGATGCAATGATCCCGATTGGTCGCGGACAGCGGGAATTGATTATTGGCGACAGGCAAACCGGTAAAACGGCGATTGCAATTGACGCCATCATTAATCAAAAAAACACAGGTATAAAGTGTATCTATGTGGCTATCGGTCAAAAACGGTCATCAGTTGCCAACGTGGTTCGCAAGCTGGAAGAACATGGCGCCATGGCACATACGATAGTTGTGGTCGCATCTGCGTCTGAATCAGCAGCTATGCAATTTATTGCGCCCTATACCGGCTGTTCAATGGGCGAGTTCTTCAGGGATCGTGGTGAAGATGCGCTGATTATTTATGATGATTTGACCAAACAAGCCTGGGCTTATCGCCAAGTTTCGTTATTGTTGCGTCGTCCGCCGGGCCGTGAAGCCTATCCGGGCGACGTGTTTTATCTGCATTCGCGTTTGCTGGAAAGAGCCTCCCGTATCAATGCGGCCGAAGTCGAAAAACTGACGGACGGCAGAGTAAAAGGCAAAACGGGGTCATTGACCGCGCTGCCGATTATTGAAACCCAGGGCGGCGACGTATCGGCTTTCGTACCGACTAACGTGATCTCCATTACCGACGGCCAGATTTTCCTTGAAAGCAACCTGTTCAACTCAGGCATCCGCCCGGCTGTAAACGCCGGTTTATCGGTATCCCGGGTGGGCGGCGCGGCTCAGACTAAGATTATCAAAAAATTAGGCGGCGGCACCCGTCTGGATTTGGCGCAATACCGCGAGTTGGCGGCTTTTGCACAGTTCGCTTCGGACTTGGATGAAAGCACCCGCAAGCAGATTGAACGTGGACAACGCGTCACCGAATTAATGAAGCAAAATCAATATTCGCCGATGTCAGTCGCGCAAATGGCTGTTTCGTTGTTTGCTGCTAATGAAGGTTTCCTTGATAATATCGAAGTGAACAAGGTACTCGATTTTGAAGCTGCTTTACAGTTGTATATGAAATCAGAGCATTCTGAATTAATGAACAACATTAATGCAACTGGCGATTTTAGTAATGAAATCAGCAGTGGAATAAGAACTGCTATTGAAACTTTCATTAAAACTCATAGTTGGTAAAAGGGTCTTCACATGGCTGTTGGTAAAGAAATACGCACAAAGATTGCGAGTATCAAGAATACTCAAAAGATTACTCGCGCAATGGAGATGGTTGCTGCGAGTAAAATGCGTAAAACAAAAGACAGAATGCAGGCAACGCGGCCCTATTCTATAAAAATAGGCCGCATTATTAAGCATTTGGCTCAGGCTAATCCAGAGTATAAGCACAGCTATCTGGTTGCGCGCGATGTTAAGCGGGTGGGGGTTATCGTGGTAAGCTCCGATAGAGGTTTGTGCGGCGGACTGAATTCAAACTTGTTCAGAAAGACGCTAACCCATTTAATACAGTGGGACAACGCCAATATTGAGGTCGATATTTGTACCATCGGCACCAAAGCTGCCGGATTTTTTAGTAATCTGAAAGTCAATTTAGTCGGTCAGGTTGTTAAATTGGGTGACGCTCCACACCTGAATGACATCGTCGGCGTCATAAAAATCATGCTGGATGCTTATGAAGCCGGGCGTATTGATCAATTGTTTGTAGTTAGCAATGAGTTCGTGAACACCATGACGCAACGGCCTACGGTTGAACAGTTACTGCCGGTCGTGGCTTGTGAGCTTGACGAAAAGCTGAGTGGCCATTGGGATTATATTTACGAACCCGATGCTAAAGAAGTTTTGGATCATCTGTTAAATCGATTTATCGAATCCAAAGTTTACCAGGGTCTGGTTGAAAATAATGCCTGCGAACAGGCCGCTAGAATGGTGGCCATGAAGAGCGCTTCAGATAATGCCGGCAATCTTATCAGTGAGTTGCAACTGATTTACAACAAAGCCAGACAGGCCGCTATCACTCAGGAAATTTCAGAAATTGTTGCCGGCGCCGCAGCCGTTTAAGCAAAATGACACAAAACTAGAGGACACAGAATGAGTTCGGGTAAAATTGTTCAAATTATCGGCGCGGTCGTTGACGTGGAATTTACACGCGAAGACCTGCCAAAAATATATGACGCCTTAATCGTAGAAGGCAAAGGCCTGGTATTGGAAGTGCAACAGCAATTAGGCGACGGTGTCGTCAGAACGATTGCGATGGGCAGTACCGACGGCTTAAGCAGAGGCTTGATAGTTACCAATACAGAAGCGCCTATTTCCGTACCTGTGGGGCAAGAAACCCTCGGTCGTATTATGAATGTCCTGGGCGAACCCATAGACGAAAAAGGCCCTATTGGCGAAAAAGTAAAATGGGGCATCCACCGCGAAGCACCCAGTTATGCAGAACAGGCAGCCGCTAACGAATTGCTGGAAACCGGCATTAAGGTTATCGATTTAGTCTGCCCCTTTACCAAAGGCGGTAAAGTCGGCTTGTTCGGCGGTGCGGGCGTTGGTAAAACCGTCAACATGATGGAGCTGATTCGTAACATCGCTATCGAGCACAGTGGATACTCTGTGTTTGCGGGTGTGGGCGAACGTACCCGTGAAGGTAATGACTTTTATCACGAAATGACCGATTCTAACGTAATCGACAAAGTATCGCTGGTTTACGGACAAATGAACGAGCCGCCCGGAAACAGACTGCGTGTTGCCTTGACTGGTTTAACCATGGCGGAATATTTCCGTGACGAAGGCCGCGACGTTTTATTCTTCGTCGATAATATTTACCGTTATACGCTGGCAGGTACCGAAGTATCGGCGTTATTAGGCCGTATGCCTTCAGCGGTGGGTTATCAACCGACACTCGCCGAAGAAATGGGCGTGTTGCAGGAGCGTATTACTTCAACTAAAACAGGTTCTATTACGTCTATCCAGGCGGTTTATGTGCCTGCCGATGACTTGACCGATCCGTCACCTGCCACAACCTTTGCTCACTTGGACGCGACGGTCGTATTATCACGCCAGATTGCCGAGTTAGGTATTTATCCTGCCATTGATCCTCTGGATTCAACCAGTCGTCAGCTCGATCCTTTAGTTATCGGACAAGAGCATTATGATGTCGCGCGTAACGTTCAGGGTATCTTGCAACGCTACAAAGAATTGCGCGATATTATCGCGATTCTGGGTATGGATGAATTATCCGAGGAAGATAAGCTGACTGTGGCAAGGGCGCGTAAAATGCAACGGTTCTTGTCCCAGCCTTTCTTTGTCGCCGAGGTATTTACCGGTTCTCCAGGAAAATATGTTTCCCTGAAAGATACCATTGCCGGTTTTAAAGGCATTATCAACGGTGATTACGATGACATTCCTGAACAAGCTTTTTATATGGTAGGAACCATAGACGAAGCGCTGGAAAAAGCAAAGACATTAAAAGGCTAAGGTATGTTTCTCCCTGCCTGACGGCAGGGAGGAGATTGAAACAGGTGAAAAAATGACCATGACCGTACATGTAGACATCGTGAGTGCAGAAAAGGAGATATTCTCCGGGTTGGCGGAAATGGTTTTCGCCCCCGCTGAATTGGGCGAAGTGGGTATTTCGCCCCGACATGCACCGTTAATAACAAAACTTAATGCGGGGGAAGTTCGGGTAAAAGTCAGCGCTGACGAAAGTTATCCGTTCTATATCTCAGGCGGACTCTTAGAGGTGCAACCGCATTTGGTCACCATTTTGGCTGATACGGCGATTAGAGCGAAAGATATTGATGAAGCCGCTGCATTGGATGCTAAGGCGAAAGCGGAAGAAGCGCTGGCAGACAAATCGGGTAAAATTGATTACGCAACGGCTCAGGCGCAATTGGCCCAAGCTGTTATGCAATTAAGAACCCTGGACAGACTTAGAAAGCGTGGTGGATAACAAGAAAGAGCCGCGCTTGTTGCAACTGGGATGAACGCGTCTTTACAATTTTCAAAAAAGCCCGATAACGTATCACGCTATCGGGCTTTTTTGGTTTAACAGGATTTGAAATGAAAATTACGACCATTATTCTTGCAGCCGGTAAAGGCACGCGTATGCGCTCCGAACTGCCCAAAATTTTACACAAAATCGCCAACAGGCCGCTATTGCAACATGTTTATGACATGAGCCGCCAGCTTGATTATAATACTATTAAAATAGTTTATGGTCATGGCGCGGACTTGGTGAGGGACACCTTAAAGGATTTGGACGCCGCCTGGATAGAACAAAAACAGCAGTTAGGCACGGGTCATGCTGTGCAGCAAGTTAGCGACCAAATTACCGATACTGATACGGTGTTAATTCTCTATGGGGATGTGCCTTTATTAAAACTAAGTACCGTAAAAGCGTTGATAGCCAACGTAAACGATAAGTCTCTTGCATTGTTAACCGTCAATCTCAATGACCCGACGGGATACGGGCGAATAGTCAGAGATGCGTCTGGATTGGTTACCAAAATTGTCGAGCAAAAAGATGCGTCAGCATCCGAGCAATTGATTAGGGAGGGCAATACCGGCATCATGGCGGTGCAAGGCGAAAAATTAAAAAAATGGCTGCACCTGTTAACGAATAATAATGCCCAGGGCGAATATTATTTAACGGACGCGATTGAGTTAGCGGTGGCCGACGGCATGACCATCATAACCAACCAGCCGAAATCGGCGGATGAAGTATTGGGCGTCAATAACCGCATCCAGCTCAGCCACCTGGAGCGCGTCTATCAGAGGGAACAGGCCGATTTATTGATGGAACAGGGCGTTACCTTAATGGATCCTGCGCGTTTTGACCTCAGAGGCACGATAGAACAGCTGGGGATAGATATAATCGTCGATGTTAATGTCATCATCGAAGGCAAAAACAGCATCGGCAACAACGTTAAAATAGGCGCCAATACTCATATAAAGAATTCCATTATTAGCGACAACGTAGAAATCCTGGCTAACTGCATCATAGACAATGCGGTTATAGGTGAGGGTAGTAAAGTGGGGCCTTATGCAAGGCTGCGCCCGGAAACGGTTTTAGCGGAAAATGTACATATCGGCAATTTTGTAGAAATAAAAAAATCATCTGTGGCAGCAGCCAGTAAAATAAACCATTTAAGTTATATTGGCGATGCCACGGTGGGCAGCCATGTCAATATCGGCGCAGGCACCATTACCTGCAATTATGATGGCGCTAACAAATTCAGGACGATCATTGAAGACGGCGCTTTTATTGGTTCGGATACCCAGTTAGTTGCACCGGTCACCATAGGAAAAAATGCGACGATAGGCGCAGGGTCAACAATCACTAGAAACAGTCCTGAGAATCAGCTGACCTTAAGCAGGGTAAAACAGGTTTCTATCACTGGCTGGCAACGACCCGTTAAACAGGAAAAATCATAATGTGTGGAATTGTAGGTGGAATAGCGCAACGGAATATAGTGCCCATATTGCTGGAGGGCTTGAAACGGCTGGAATATCGCGGTTATGATTCAGCAGGCCTCGCAGTAATCAACGACGGGACGATATACCGGAAAAGGGAACTGGGCAAAGTGATAGGCCTTGAGGTATTATTACAAGCCGATCCGGTTTCCGGTCATATCGGTATCGCCCATACCCGGTGGGCGACTCACGGCAAACCCAGCACGGCCAATGCCCATCCGCATCTCAGCAGGGATAAGGTGGCGGTCGTGCATAACGGCATTATTGAAAACCATGAACAACTGCGCAACGCATTGAAAGAAAACGGCTACGAGTTTACGTCGGAAACCGATACCGAAGTGATTGTGCATCAAATTTATCACGCCATGCAGGCTACTGATGGTTTATTAAACGCCGTCAAGCTGACCATAAAAAAACTTGAGGGTGCTTATGCCCTGGGCATTATGAGCACAACGGAACCCGATACCTTAATAGCGTGTCGCAAGGGTAGTCCCTTAGTCATTGGCGTGGGTATCGGCGAATATTTTATCGCATCGGATGTGGCGGCGTTGCTCCCGGTTACGCAACGGTTTATTTTTCTGGAAGACGGCGACATAGCTTCGATCAGCATCAATGAACTGATCATTTATAATGGAGATGGCGAGATTGTCACCCGTCCCATTAAAGAAAGCCAATTAACAGCAGATTCGGTCGATAAAGGCGATTACCGCCATTACATGCTGAAAGAAATTTATGAACAGCCTTTTGCCATTTCGCAAACGCTGGAAGGCCGGTTCGTTAATAATCGCCTACAAGAAAGTTCATTCGGGCACAATGCTTCCGAGGTGTTCGATAACATAAAATCGGTGCAAATTTTAGCTTGCGGCACCAGTTATCATGCAGGCTTAGTGGCGCGTTACTGGCTTGAAAAACTCGCCCGCGTCCCTTGTAATATTGAAGTCGCTAGTGAATTCCGCTACCGTAACCCCGTCTTAGCAGCGGATACCCTGATAGTCACCATTTCCCAATCCGGTGAAACAGCGGATACGCTGGCGGCGCTGCAAGAAGCTAAAAAACTGGGCGCCAAATATTCCTTAGCGATCTGTAATGTGCCTGAAAGTTCGTTGGTCAGGGAATCTGACTTGGTGTTAATGACGCGTGCAGGCCCGGAAATTGGCGTCGCGTCGACCAAAGCGTTTACGACACAACTGGCGACGTTGATGTTGTTAGTCATCGCTATCGGAAGACGCTTTCAACTAACTGAAAAATTAGAACAAAAAATTACCTCGGAATTGTTCCGATTGCCGGGGAATATTGAAAAAGTATTGCAGTTAGACGGCGAAATCAAAATATTAGCCGAACAATTCGCTGAAAAACAGCATGCGTTATTTCTGGGGAGAGGATCGCATTACCCGATCGCCATGGAAGGAGCGTTAAAATTAAAGGAAATTTCCTATATCCATGCCGAGGCTTATCCCGCCGGTGAGTTGAAGCACGGGCCATTGGCTTTGATTGATGCAGACATGCCGGTTATTACCGTAGCGCCGAACAACAGCCTGCTGGAAAAATTGAAATCAAACATACAGGAAGTGAGCGCCAGGGGCGGACAACTGATTGTTTTTATGGATGAAACATTAGCCTCTGCGGCTGACGGCAATGTACAGATCGTAAAAGTGCCGCAAGTCGAAAATGAAATTTCACCGATTATCTATGCAATCCCATTACAGCTGTTATCCTATCATGTCGCCGTGTTGAAGGGTACTGATGTTGACCAGCCCAGAAATTTGGCAAAATCGGTTACTGTAGAATAAAAAACGGGGCGATTTCTAAAGCTTAGCGTGTCTTATTTCTGGGAAGTGCTTACACAACAAAAAGAATCATCTATGGCTAAAAAAGCCCCATTAAATCTAATAACCGTTTTCTTTTCAAAAATGCTAAGATGGCTTAGCTTTACCAAAGTATCAATAAACCAACCTGATCGGGGAATTCTCGCTCGTTTTCGCGAATGGCGAAAGGCGAGAAATTACGATAGCTCAGTCAAATGTCCCCCCAGGAAATATATCGTTCGTTACCTTAAAGAGGTGCGTTTTAATCTACAAGATGCCAAAAATGAATTTGAAGCCATGCAGCAATGTTTTAACACACAGGCAGTTACTACCGTAAGCGGAATGGAGCAAACACAGTATCGGCTCAATAGGCAATACGAGCGCTGCCACTTAAGCGCACATGCCCTCAATCAGAGAATGAACGCCATAAAAAGCGTTAGCTGGGCTTTATTTGCAGAATGGGATCATGAACTTAATGGATATGCTAATCAGGCGTTGAGAGGTAGCAGCAAACGGCAATTAACAGCAGTCCGGCGTAGTTATACCCATCTGATTAAGATGATGCAAAAAACCGACCATAAAATGTGGCCCATCCTGATCGTATTTCACGATAAGGTCTTATATTGTAAACACAATACCAATACATGGACTATCGGCACATCGCAACATGAGGTTATTGAAATCAGCATCGATATTTCTCAATTTATACTTGCAGTAGACCAAACCATTACCGAGACCAATCAGTTTATTTCGGCCTTGACAGATCAAAAAGTCTTGCCGGATCATTGATGTTTATATGACGCCTCCCGCACACCCCACTCTATTAATTGATCGTTTCGGCAGAACAGTTGATTATTTAAGAATTTCCATTACCGATCGTTGTGATTTTCGTTGCGTCTATTGCATGGCGGAAGACATGACTTTCCTGCCGCGCGCGCAGGTTTTAACGCTGGAAGAAATTCATACATTGGCTATAGCGTTCGCTGAATTAGGCGTAAAAAAAATCCGGGTAACCGGCGGCGAGCCTTTGGTCAGGAAAGGCGCATTGGAACTGCTGGAAAACATAGGCCGCATCGACAGTTTGAACGAGCTGGTGATCACCACCAACGGCTCTCAACTGGAAACCATGGCGACAGCTTTAAAAGCGGCGGGCGTCAAGCGCATCAACATTAGCCTGGATACCTTGGATGCTGATAAATTTAAAGCCATCACCCGCACCGGCGATTTGCAGCAAGTGCTCCGGGGCATACACGCCGCCAAGTCGGTGGATTTTGAGCGGATAAAAATCAATGCCGTCATTCTTAAAGACAGGAATCATCAGGAAGTGGGCGACCTGGTGCAGTATGCGGTTGATAACGGTCTGGACATCAGTTTTATCGAAGAAATGCCGCTGGGCGTGGTGAGCCGACATGACCGATCCGACGCTTATTATTCCAGCGACTTAATTAAAAACGATTTAGCGCACAATTTTTCCTTAGTGGCGACGCTTGAAAAAACCGGCGGGCCGTCCAATTATTTTAAGGTTACAGGCACACAAACCCGCGTCGGCTTTATATCCCCGCACAGCGACAATTTTTGCGGCAGCTGCAACCGGGTGCGTTTGACCGTTGAGGGGCGCTTGTTGTTATGCTTGGGCAATGAGCATTCCGTCGACTTAAAAGCCGTGCTCAGGGCGCATCCGGGCGACATGGCGATGCTCAAGCAGACTATTATTGACGCCATGCAGATCAAGCCGGAAAAACACGAATTTAATATCCATGAACAACCGGTGATATTGCGCTATATGAGCATGACCGGCGGCTGATGTTTTAAATAATTGGTAAAACTGAGGCTCTTGTCACTGACAACTTTTCAACGCTCTTTGACAATCGGAGTAATTTCTACTCGATAAAAGGGTTTAGTAGTCGGACACCGGTGCTTTCAAAATCTTTGATATTACGAGTCACTACGGTAAGGTCGTAGAGGATTGCGGTTGCGGCAATTAATTTATCGAGTGCATGTTGGGGTTCTGGAACGCGCATTTTTCCCCAAAGCAAAGCGATTTCGCCGTCAATGCTGAGGATATTGTCTTGGTATTGATCGAAGATAGAATTTAACCAGTTTTCCAGTAGCTTGCCTTGAATGATGTCGCCACGATGAAAAATCAAATCAACGCCTCTGCGTAACTCTCCAATAGTGATGGCTGAAATATAGAGACGGGTATTATTTTGAACGGCAACTTCAAAAAACTGGCGCACACCAATATTTGCCTTATCAGCTTTTCTGATTTCACTAATGATGTTTGTGTCAATCAAATACATTGGATGCTCTAATATCATCGTTGAGTCTCATGAAATCCGCATCGGTACCCACAGCAGGGATGCTTGATAAGGCTTCAGCGAAGGTTTTCCGTTGTGGCTCTATTAAGATCGCTGCTAATATTGCTCGATGCTCGGCTTCTGTAGAACGATGATGTGCTACAGCTCTTGCCTTAAGCGCATTGATTAAGGATTGATCAAGATTTCTAACAACTAGACTGGGCATAGGAATACTCCAAAATTTAGCAATGCTATCAATGCTATCATTTTTATTGATGTATTCAAAATTTAAGTTATATTGGCATGACCGAAGAAGAATTTGAACAAGAAATTTTGGCGTTACATGCAAAATTGCAAGGGCTTGATGGTAGGGCGCAAGGCTTACAACAGCAGATTCATGCAAACCTTAATAGCTTTTTGGATAATGAATAACAGGTACGCACTCCAACATTAGATTTAAAATATTCGTACAAATACCTATTTAAAATTCCAAATGCACCCTGCCGTTATAAAAATTGACCGGGCCGCGATCGGCGTTGTAACCGGGATTGGCTAAGTGTTGGTAGTCGGCCGTCAACCAGACCGATTTCATGACATGCCACTGGTAATAAATGTCGACGACCTGCTCCGGCTTGTAAGTGATCGCGCCGTCGCCGATAAAGCCGTCTATGCCGCCCATGCTGAGATAGGCGACATGGGATTGTGAAATCCAGCTCTGTGCATAACCCAGCCCTATCGAATCTTTTTGTCGCTCCCAACTAGTCCCCTTCATAATCCCGCCTAACGATAGCGAGCGGTCGGCGGAGGTATACGAATAAACCTCGGTTTTGCCGTCGGAATACATGCCCCTGAAAAACACGCCTATATCGGAGGTGATGCTTTGCTCCATATTGATGCCTATGCCCATTTTTATATTGGCTTTCCTGACCCAACAAAGATCGGGGGCGGCGGCGTTAGGGGAGCCATAACTAAAACCTGGACAAGTGGTCGCATTCTTGTTCGGATCAGTCTGGAAGGTGGCAATGGCGTCCGCAAAACTCCCCGATTGTTCACGATTTCTATAGCCTAAAATTCTTATCGCTCCCGGCTGGTCTTTAATGACATGTTGATGCTCGAGTTCTATCTGATCGCCATAATACTTGAGGATATTAAGATTTCTGGACATCTCATTAGGATCCATAGGGCCGGCAATACGCGCGAAGCGAAAGGCCCAATCGTCATAATAAAATTCGCCCGCCAAGCCTGTGGTGTAGCCGCGCGCGTCGGCGGCAAAGTCGTAAGCGGCATTCGTTAAAAAAGCCATATTGGTAAATTGATGGCGCAAATCCCCGGCATAGGTATTTTTATCGAAAATATCGAGTATGCTGAAAGCGCCTGCCGTAAACACAAAGCGCCGACTGTTTACCGCTCCGGCTAACTGCATGGGGCCGGAATTAACGTGGCTTTCTGTACCGCCAAATGACAGGGTTTGCCGGTAAATAGCTCTCGACGTGTACCAACTGGCGCTTTCGGCGCCGTTTTTTTGCAGTTCGAAGTTTTGTATGCTGCCGCCTACGCCCTTGAGTCCAGAAAACGGCAGTTCGGAAATCATTTCCGGCGCATAATAAAACTCCGCGCCCTTCCAGGCTTTAAACCCGGCGTAAATGGTCACTGTTGCCGTAAAACCGTATGCTGAATTCGGTAATAAAGAGTTGGGCGTACCGTTCAAATTGGTATAAGCGGCAGGGAATGACGGTTGATAGCTACCGATATAAGTTCCCTGCCCATAGATATTCCAGCGTTCATCTTGCAGGTCATGCCAGCCATGATCGGCCAAAGTGCCCATCAGCGAGAATTCGCCCTGATCGTTTAATTCCGGGTAGTCGGCGCTGTCGGCCTGAACTGCCGTAGCCGAACATGCTGCCAACAGCAAGATTTTTGAAAACTTCAGCCAGCTTAATGCATGCTGCCATTTTTGCGTTAATTCATAGAACCCATAAGAGTAGGGCTGGACTGGAGCAGGGTATGTCATAAGTGAGGGTCTGTGTATCGGTTTTATTACAGCGGTTAATCTTCATGAGGAGTTACCAGACTGATTTTTTTGGGTTCAACACTCCATTTTACAACGTCACTTAAGAAATGCGTTGGCTAACCCAATTTTAACGGGCCATTATATAAGCGCTGTGTGATCGTTGTATGACAATAGCGAAGAAGGCGCGCGCGGCGCGCCCTACCCGGTTACGGGCAAGAGCTATCATTAAAATTCAATGCCCTGCTCCGCTTTAATGCCCTGCTGAAAGGCATGTTTTATTTTAGTCATTTCAGTCACGGTATCGGCAATCGCTATCACTTCCGGCGCGGCATTGCGGCCGGTCAGGATTAAATGCAGCCAGGGCGGCTTTTCATTGCGGATAAAATCGGCAATTTCCTGGCCGGAAATCCACTGATAACCGCAGCAATAATTGATTTCGTCCAGCAACACCACATCGAATTCTTCGGAAAGAATTTTCTGTTTGCTGAGTTCCCAGATGGCCCGGCTGGTTTTAATATCCTGCTCGGGGTTTTTGGTATCCCAGGTAAAGCCGTCGCCCAATACGTGCCACTCTATATTATCAAAGCGTTGCGCGGCTTTTTGTTCGCCGGTTTGCCATTGCCCTTTGATATATTGGATAACGCAGACTTTCATGTCCCAGCCTGCGGCGCGAAACACCATGCCGAAGGCGCTGGACGATTTTCCCTTGCCTTCGCCGGTATTGACTAAAACCAGCCCCCGTCGTCTTTCTCTCGATTTCATAGTTTCTTCCGCAAGTTAAATGAACACATTAAGCACTTTGAATCATGATAAAGTTGCCCTATTCTTTACGCCATTCATTTTAACCTTAAAAAATACATTATGACCGAAGCAACTGTTTTATTTTCCGACGCCAAACAAGTCATTCCAGGCGGCGTCAATTCGCCAGTGCGTTCTTTTAGCGGCGTAGGCGGCACACCGGTGTTTATCGACCATGCCTCCGGCGCTTATCTGTACGACAGCGCGGGCAAGCGTTATATCGATTATGTCGGCTCCTGGGGGCCGATGATTTTAGGTCACGCCCACCCTGATGTGATTACCGCCGTTAAACAGGCAGCTGAAAAAGGCCTGAGCTTCGGCGCACCGACGGAAATTGAAACATTAATGGCCCGGCGGGTTTGCGAGCTGATGCCGTCGATCGAGTTGGTCAGAATGGTCAGCTCCGGCACCGAAGCTACCATGAGCGCCATTCGTTTAGCCAGGGGTTATACAGGCCGAGATAAAATCGTTAAATTCGAAGGCTGTTATCACGGTCATTCCGACTCCTTATTGGTTAAGGCCGGTTCCGGCGCGTTAACCTTCGGCGTACCCAGCTCGCCGGGCGTCCCGGCCTCGGTGGCTGCCGACACGATTACCCTGACCTATAATGATAGCGAGGCGGTGATCGCCTTATTTGCCGAAATCGGCGAGCAAATCGCGGGCATTATTGTGGAACCGGTTGCAGGCAATATGAACTGCATACCGCCTGCGCCGGGTTTTCTGGAAACCTTGCGCGGGGTTTGCGACCTCTATGGCAGCGTACTGATATTTGATGAAGTAATGACAGGCTTCAGGGTGGCTCTGAACGGCGCGCAAGGGCTTTATAATATCAAACCCGATTTAACCACACTGGGTAAGATCATCGGCGGCGGCATGCCGGTGGGCGCTTTCGGCGGGCAACGCAAGATCATGGAATATCTGGCTCCGTTGGGGCCGGTTTATCAGGCGGGCACGTTATCCGGCAATCCGGTGGCGATGGCGGCGGGATTAAAAACACTGGAACTTATTGCCCGGCCCGGTTTTTATGAGAACTTGGCTGCAAAAACCGAAAAACTGACCACCGGTTTAACTGAGCACGCGCAGCTAGCGGGCATCAATTTCACCACCAACCGCGTAGGCGGCATGTTCGGCTTGTTTTTCAGTACACAGCCGCAAGTGAGCAGTTTTGCCCAGGTGATGCAATGCGATCAGGCGCTGTTCAAACGTTTTTTTCATGCCATGCTGGAAGGCGGCATTTATTTAGCGCCGTCGGCGTTTGAAGCTGGTTTTGTTTCCGCCGCGCACAGCGATGACGATCTGGATCAAACACTGGCTACCGCCGCCGCGATATTCAAGCGTTTGTAATCCGTGGATTTTATCAACAACCTACCTCCGCTGGCATTGGTTTTTATCGGTTTTTTAGCAGGCGCATTATTGATGCGCCTGTACAGCGGCAAAGATAAAGCCGTTATCACCAAACTTTTAACCGATCTTGCCGTCTCGGCGGAAAAATTAACGCAGTTTCAAAACAAAGAGTCTGAATTTAAGCAGTTGCAACAACGCTATCACGAGGCCACAACAAAAAACGCCGAACTGCAAACACGCATGACCGAGCAGTTAAAACATGCGGAAGAAAAATTAAATTTATTAAGAGATGCAGAAATCCGCTTGATTAACCAGTTCGAGCAGCTGGCCGGTAAAATATTCGACGAACGCAATCGGCAGTTTACCGAACACAATAAAACCAGCCTGGATCATATCGTAAAACCTTTGCGCGAGCAGTTAGGCGAGTTCAAGCAACGCATAGAAACGGTTTATGACAATGAGAATAAGGATCGCATTTCCCTGCGCGAGGAAATTGTCTCGTTAAGGCGCGATACCGCGCAAATGAACCAGGAAGCCCTGAACCTCACCCGCGCCTTAAAAGGCGACAAAAAAACCCANNGCATTCCGGGATGACGATAACAAGCTGTTCAAGCCTGATGTGATCGTCCATTTGCCTGAAGACAAGGATATTATTATCGATTCCAAAGTGTCGTTAGTGGCTTATGAACGCTACTGTTCCACCGACGATGACGAAGAACGTAGCGCCGCGTTAAAGCAGCACACCGAAGCGGTGCGCAGCCACATTAAGGCTTTGAGCGATAAAGACTATTCCGGCCTTAAGGGCTTGCGATCCCTGGACTTTGTGTTATTGTTCATGCCAATAGAGGCCGCCTTTATCGCCGCTTTCCAGGCCGATGAGCGTTTATTTTCCGATGCTTTCGAGCATAAAATCATCGTCGTTACGCCCACCACCTTGCTGGCGACGCTGCGCACGATTGAAAACATCTGGCGCTATGAGCGCCAGAATGAAAATGCCAGGGCCATCGCCGATAAAGCGGGCATTGTTTATGACAAAATACGCGGCTTCGTGGAAGACCTGGACAAGTTGGGCAAACAGTTAAGCACCGTCCACACCACTTATGACGGCGTCATGAATAAATTAACGCGGGGCCACGGCAATTTGATCCGTCAGGCCAGCAGTTTTGTCGATCTAGGCGTCAAGGTTAAGAAAACCCTGCCCAAAAGCATAGCCGAGCAAGCCGGGATTGAGACTGACGAAGAATAAAAGAAAGGCGCTTATACACTTAAGCGCCTTTTGAGGGGGATGACACAGGAGAGAACAAGCGTTTGTAATAGTTAAAGCAGTCATTGTGCCAACATTCTAAAATCCTTACCCAATAAGGGATCTGGCGCTGTCGGTAGTGTTCCGGCTTATGATTATAGTCGCTGTTTGCTCTATTTTTGAGCAGTGAAAGCCGCAACCGCTTGCCAATTTGGTGCAGCTTTATGTTATTTTCAGGCTATCATCTTATAGTCTAATATCTCTGTTTAGTTTTCCGCTGACATGATTCAAGACTTTATTCATGAGTCTTGTTCAGATAAATAATAAGGCAATGCTTTTTCAACCACTCGTTGCCAGGTAAATTGTTCAGCAAAATGCCTGCACGTTTGGCTATTAAAATTCATATCGCCCTTTAAAAATTGCTGCAAGGCATCTTTGATATTTTCAATGGTAGGTTCATCAACAAAAAAACCACTTTCTCCATCACCTATTGCTTCAACGGCCCCCGCTTGCCGGGTTGCCAAGGAAGGCGTACCGCAAGCCGCCGCCTCCAAATAGACGATGCCAAAACCTTCGTGACTGTCTGGCAAAGTGGACGAGGGTAAAACAAACAAATCAGCTAGGCGCATCGCTGCAATTACATCCTCTGTAGATCGCCGCCCAAGAAGTTTAACTTTATCTTCCAAGCCAAGGTTTTTAACAAGCATTTCTAACTGTGGTTTAAAAGAACCATCACCAATAATGGTATAACGAAAATCGAATTGGGTATTTAACTGACTCAGTGCTTCAATCACCCTATCTACATTTTTTCGGGGTTCTGATAACCGCGAAACAGTAAGTAACTGGGGTAGGACATTATTTTTATTGTCCAAAAAGATCGCCAAAAAATCGTCACTGACACCGACTTGGGCAACCAAGGTTTTACCTACACATTCTGGGAAATTTGCCAGAAAAACCTGTTCAGTATAATGGCTGTTAGCCAAAATAATCTGTGCTTTAGGTAGCGCCTTACGCATATAGGCTGGAGTTAGTTTTTTACCTAGCCACCTATCCAATGAGGCCAGTATGCTGGCGTATCGCCAGAGCGGCCCCCAACTTGCCAAGGCAGGCGTGCCTGTTAATGGGTAAGGATTAAGAAAATCATTACCGTGGATAGAAACCACCACCGGCTTATCCGTTTCCAGTGCTAACCAGCTGTGAGCGGCGTTCATGACATGCCAGGCATCAACCGCATATTGCCGCAAAATATCCTTATCAAGTCGTCGGCAAAATTTCAAAACGGGGCATAAAGTCACGCCCGGTATAGATAATTCTATCGTGTGATGGGTATGTACAAATACCGTCACTTCGTATCCCAAAGTCACCAGAGCTTTAGCAAACTCAGCCGCATAGATTTCTACACCACCAATATCGGGAGGAAATTCTGATGTGACAATACCGATATGCATAATTAAACCCTGTTATTCCTGATTCGCGCCTATGAGCCAGTCCCGACTATTTACAATTAGCGTGGTGCTAGTTACTTTATTAGCTTGAGAATCATACCATATCAAAGCGGGATTTTGTGCTGACTGCCATGAAACAATAACAGGCTGCTCTGATGTATTAACCAATACCAATTCCTTATGTTGACCATGGGACAAATTAGCCATAAGCAACTCTGGATTCAGCATTAATGGCGCTGGCACTTGTTGATTAAACGGTAGCGCCTCACCATTAGTACCTGATAATGAGGGCGACATACCAAACTTGAGATCATGACATTCAAGCATCGCGTCAACCAACCATAGTCGATATTTCCTGTCCGGTTTGGCAAGGCATCGATAATAAAGCGCCTCTGACCAAAAACCGACAGAATAGCGTTTATCAGGGGATAAATCCCGGTAACGTTTAATCAGGCCGCTGCTTTGGGTAAACTCCATCGCCTTATCCAAAATGCTTTCGTCAAAAGCTTGGGGGAAAGAATAAGCATGCCGCGCCAAATCCATCAAGTTTATGGTTTGATAATCAATGGCCCAGGTGCGTAGCGATAGTTCCCTGTCGACATAACCATTCGGCATGACTAAGCGTGGAAATCGCGCTTTAATATCCGGGAGTTTTTTAATTAAGTAATCTGCGGCAAAACGTTTCACGGCGCGTACCGGTAATGATAGCTTGCTAGCCTTATCGGTGGGCAGCATCGTTAATCCGATAGCCCAAAATAAAGGCTGATATAGCCAGTCAGCCGCTCTCAACCCCAAAACTGCACGGGTTGAGATTAATGCAGAAACCACAAGATCTTGATATTGGTTATCGCCCGTTATGCGTCCATAACGGTTAATGGCAATTGTAGTATCCAGGTGGGTATTTAATACCAACATATTCGATACGCTTTTACCCAAGGTTTTATTAGCTATCCATTTAAATGGTCCACTGTTCATCGCCTGTTCGGATAGCTCTAAGGAATCATGCAGAAACCAGATACCGCAATCCAGCTGATCGGTCGTTTTTGAAAGAAAAGCAACGGCTTTCTGTAAGCTGGCTTTAACCTGAGGACAGCCGGTGCGCTGAAATTCATCCATTAATAAATGTACACCGCTGGTATGCAAGCGGTAATGACATTCAGCGCTATCCGTCCACATCCCATGATACCAACCGCCATCATCGGCTTGCCGCTGGATCAATGACAAAACCAATTGTTGTTGAAAATAGCGGTAAATCGCTTTGCCGGTCGTTTTTTCCAGCCCGGAAAAAACGGTATAAAGCGCATGCGCTTCGTTTTCTGAAAAGCATTTTTTATTATGCGGCCAGGAATAACGAAGATCATAAATCGCGCCATATATTAAATGGCGATATAAATCAGCCGGTTTATTGATACAGCCATGAGATCCCCAAAGAAAGTAACCTTGAGCTTCTATCGGTAATAAAGAAAAAGTTGCATCATCAGAGAAATCTTCATCAAATTGCCAGATTATTCCATCAGTAACTGCATTTTCTAAACTGCGTATTTGGAAAGACAAGTCATTGTTACTATCCCAGGATAGACTATAAACTGGAGCCGGTTGTTCGCTCAAAATACAGTTATCAACATTAACCCGCCGGGTTTTTGGTAAATCCGGGAACCATAAGTAGGGTTGATTTTCAGCAAGCGGTGTACCCAAATACCCCCCCGACTTGATCTCCTGAAACTGATAGGGATTATCAACTAATAACTCGATATTGGGATCACTATTCAGCCGAAGGAAGGCGCACCGTACCTTGTCAAATTGATCTACAAGCAACTGCCCGCTCTCAAATTCACGCACAGATCGCTTGGCTCCGATAATCTGAATAGTTTCAGAGGAGTCTGTTGACTTAAAAATAGTGGACAGTGGAATTATATTCATGAAGGTTTTTGATATCTTGATTATAGCTATGTGTCTGTATTTTCCGAAATTAATGCGTTGATTTTTTATCAGATTTAACGTTCAACGCTCTAATACTTTCAGGACAATCATAAAAATTTCTAAAAAAATAATCCATAATACCTCGCCGTTTAGCCTGTAATAATGGAGAAAACCACACATCTTTCCATTCGTTCATAGCCCAGACCAGCCGCTTAATCAAAGGAGCGTTTTCGGATTTCGATAGTGCGAATTTAGGGCAAAAAGCACTAAAAGAATCTTTAATTAAACATGACAAGTCTTTCAAAGAAAGATTTTTTTCAGCCCATAACAAACGGTTACGATAACTGAAATACTGCCGTAAAGGGGAGCTTTCACCATCAAATGATGCCCCTACTTTATGCCAGACATAAGCCGAGGGAACCAGTTTACATCCATAACCCGCGCGTGCTGCCCTCAAGCACCAATCAGACTCTTCCCATACCAGAAAAAAACGGGCATCCAGCAACCCGATAGAATGGGCGACCTCGGCACGGAAAAATAGTGCCGCGCCGCAGGCATAGTCCGTTGCAGTGCGGGGATTATCGGGCAAGGTCTGATCTTGGTAAGGATAATCGAACGTCAGTGTTTGAGCATTCCATTGCGCCCCGGCAAACCAAACGGTATCAGGCTTATCCATATAAAAAAGTGTTGCGCCGAATACGCCCGCATTAGAATTTTGTGTAGCTGCATTAACCAATTGGTCAAGAAGATCTGGCGCCACCGTCGTATCGTTATTAAGCAATATNNCGAATCCCGACATTATTACCTTCTGCATAGCCCAGATTCTGACCGGTTTCGATAACAGTCATTTCAGGATACAACGCCCTGATCTCATGAACAGAATCATCGGTAGAGCCGTTGTCAATAATAATAATCTTATACTGAGAATATTGTAGCGATTGTAAGGAGGTAAGGCAGACTAATGTGTCTGATTTGCCGTTCCAGTTGAGGATAACTATAAATATTTCAGGATTTTTCATTTCAGATCATTATCAGGATGTTGAGTGGCTATTCTGATTTAAGTAACATGTACGAAATAAGTTGATCAACTTATATGTTTAAAACCACCTTAACCGCCATTACTAAAGGGTAGCTAAACGCTTTTTGGTAATCTTATCTCGTGCGTGTTCGTAAATTAGAAAGCATAGTGTCGACATTTAACATTATCATTTATATGTTAGAGTTTCTTCAATTACATCGTAAATTAAGTTGCAACTTATTTCGGAATTAAAGTTATTAATTACATACTCCCGAGCGCTCTGTCCCATTGCCACACGCCTATCTGGCTCGGAAAGTAGAGTAAGGGCTTCTTCAGCCATGGCGTTAATATCCAAATAGGGTACCAAAACGGCAGCGCCATCGGCACCGAACTCCTCTATTCCACCAGAACCAGAAAATCCAATCAGCGGGATGCTGCAATAAGCGGCTTCGAGCATAACCAAAGGAAATGGATCTTCCCGTGAGGTAAGCAAGAATAAATCAAAACACTGATAAAAGTGCGAAACATCGGTTTTACCACCAATAAAAAAAACAGAGTCCGCCATTTCAGATAAGGCAATATCATGACGGATTCGGCGTAGCTCTTCCTGATGTCCGTGGCCTATCCATAAATAGATGATTGGTCTACCATGCAATTGCTTTCCAATTATTTTGGCGACTTGAATAAATAGATCAGAACCTTTACGCCAGCAAACGGTGCCAACGCAACCGACAACGAAAGCATCTTTGGGGATGTCAATTATGCTGCTTATGTCGAATTTATCCGGGTTATTAGTGATATTTTTCTGAATCCGTTCAGGCAAAAAACTATGAACGACAGGTGCTATGGAACTTGAAATATCCGCCCTACTTGCTAGTGACGTGCGAACTGACTCTGAGCAAAGAATCAGCTTACAAGAACGAGATATGGCAATATTCAGCAACTTTTGTCGCTCTTCACTACCGATTACAAAACTCATTTCATGAATATGAGTGATCACAGGACAATCAATTTCGTCAAAATAACTTTGCTGCTCCCACGCTACTAAGCTATTGAAATATACTAATTCTGGTTTCCAATCCCGGATCTTTTCCTTGATAATTTTAATCCTGTGTTTGCGGGCGAGGTTGGTAATGAATTTAAATTGATCTTTTATAAACCGTTCCCCGCTAAAATAAAGCTCCTGTGAAATTGCAATATACTCACCAAGGGGCTTTAGTTCGTTTTCAATGGATCCTCCGGTTGGCGTTATAATAAGCAGATCAACAGCGTGATTCCGATGCAGCCATTGCATCAGTTCCAATGCTATGATTGGGGCGCCTGTCAGGGTAGCCTCATGCAATACAAAAAGAATTTTACGTCTTGTGGGAGACTTAACTTGGTGCATATGGGTTCATTTCATTATTAATGACTAATCGTCTATTTACTAAGCTGCTGATCAATAAACACCTATTTGTTGGATATAATAAAATACCCCCCACTATTCAGTGAATGACTGTACGGCTTCAAAGCTTCAACGGTTTTTGAGTGAAATAGCAGTGGTTACACTTCAAAATATAACATTTATTTCAATAAAGAAGAGATACGATAAAAATACCAGCTTAATGTTTTTCGTGTTTTTTTTGATAATATCCTTGTACACAACATATTGCTAAGCAGGGTTATTGCTTCGAGACTCAGCGGAGCATAAAGTATTGTACGTAATGCGAGCTGATTAGAAAGCTTTTCATTGCCCATTTCTTTGTATAATCTCGCCCAATATAGATAGGCTTTTGCTACAGACTTTTCTTTCCCTGTTATTTTCCCCCAAAAAGTTGGGATCAGTGGTTCAAAGTTTTTTGATAATATCCCCAAACTTTTCCACCGTATTGTAAATGCTATTTTTAATTGATTAGCATCATTAACCTGCTTACTTAGTTTTGTTAAAGAAAGTTGGTTACTGTGAATTCGATAGTCAACTAAAGTCTCAGGTATATTTGAAATTTTGTGTTTTTCCGCAACACGGAGCCAGTATTCATAATCATCAACACCTGAGGAGCCACGAAGCTCACCAATTTCATCAACTACAGACTTACGCATCAATACAGAAGTGTTAATAGTTCGATTGTATTGCACGATAGCCTTAAGAACGGAATCGGGTTCTGTCGGTGTAGCCCATTGTCCGAATGGTTTGCCATTTTCATCGATAAACCTTGCCCATGATCCGACCACAGCTATATCCGGATGAGACTCAAGAAAATGCAACTCTTGGGATAGCCTTGTGGGATGAGAAATATCATCGTTATCAAAAAATGCTATATATTCTCCTTTGGCGAGACTTATAGCATTATTGCGTGTGGCAACCATACCTAAATTCACCGTATTTTCAAAGAATTTAAGTCGGTGATCACTATAACCGTTAAGAATAGCCATACTATTGTCTGTTGACCCATCATTGATAGCGATAATTTCAATATTTTGAAGTGTCTGATTCAGAATGCTGTCAATAGCTAATTTTAAATATCTCTCTGCATTAAAAACAGGAATGATGACGCTGATTTTGGGATGAGTAATATCAGTCATTAGTTGAATTTCTTTGTCCGGTAAAGTTAATTCTGTCATTGCTTAGTTGGGAAATGACAACTGAGATGTTAAGTTGAGCCACAAGCAGCATTTTGCTGTTTTTTATAGGTATGTTTGAGCTAAAACACTCTCAATAGCTTCTAAAAGATATTGTTCGCCATTGTAAACCGAGGTAATTATACTGACTAGGAGGCTGTCCGAGAACTAACATTCCTGTCAGCGGCTATCAATATATAGTGCCCTTTAATACTTTCAAGGCACTATATATAGTAGGCGAATTAGTTAAACGTTAGTTCTCGGACAAGCTCCTAGCGGATTAGACACGCTGGAATCTCCTACTTGAGTAAATCAAAAAAGAATTAGATTCGACACTTCACCTCTTGGCATATTATTAATATATAATGAAACATATCGTTCTGATTGATGCAGTTCGCTATGTTCAACATATCATATCGTGCTCATTATCTAATGAAATATGCTAGCTCTCTATTGAAACCGAGACGTGATAGCCATGTTGCTTCAACAAAGCAATACGACGCGCTTCGTTGAGATCGACCGCCACCATCTCGGCACACATCTCCTGTACAGTAATCTCCGGCATCCAGCCCAATTTTTCCTTAGCCTTACTCGGATCGCCCAACAAAGTTTCTACTTCGGTAGGGCGAAAATAACGCGGATCGACTCTCACAATCACATCGCCCAACTTCAGCGCAGGAGCCTTATCGCCAACAATCGCTGCTACCACACCCTGCTCGGTCTCACCGTGTCCCTCGAAACGGAGCGTGACTCCCAACTCTGCCGCCGACCATTCGATAAACTGTCGCACTGAATACTGCAAACCAGTGGCAATCACAAAGTCTTCCGGCTGCTCATGTTGCAACATCATCCACTGCATGCGCACATAGTCTTTGGCATGTCCCCAGTCACGTAACGCATCCATATTGCCCATATACAAACACTGCTCCAGGCCATGAGCAATATAAGCCAGCCCTCGTGTAATTTTGCGTGTGACGAAAGTCTCACCGCGACGCGGAGACTCATGGTTAAACAAAATACCATTACAGGCAAACATACCATAAGCTTCACGGTAATTTACTGTGATCCAGTAAGCATAAAGCTTGGCTACCGCATACGGGCTACGTGGATAGAAGGGCGTAGTTTCCTTTTGTGGAATTTCCTGCACCAATCCGAAAAGTTCGGAGGTGGATGCCTGATAAAAACGGGTTTTCTTTTCCAGCCCTAACAAACGGATGGCTTCGAGCAGACGCAGGGTACCCATGCCATCGACATCGGCGGTATATTCCGGCGATTCGAAACTCACGGCAACATGGCTTTGTGCGCCCAGGTTGTACACCTCGTCAGGTTGCACCTGCTGAATAATGCGAGTCAGGTTAGAAGAGTCGGTCAGGTCGCCATAATGCAAAATAAAGCGTTGATGCTCAATGTGTGGATCTTGGTAAATATGATCGACACGCTGGGTGTTAAACAAAGAGGCACGACGTTTAATACCGTGAACTTCGTAACCCTTCTCCAAAAGAAACTCAGCGAGATAAGAACCATCCTGACCGGTAATGCCTGTAATTAGAGCTACTTTATTCATTTTTCCACACTTAATTGATAATTNNACAACGTCTTCGACTTTAAAACGAGGTTGCCAGCCTAATACGGAGCGGATATGGGCTATATTGCCCCGACTTATACGAATCTCTGAAGGGCGATAAAGCTTGGGATCACTTTCCACATACCCCCGCCAATCCATATCCAGTTCGGCAAACACGCGCTCGACAAAATACGCCAGCGGCACTGTACGCTCCGTCGCCACAACATAGTCGTCCCCCGTAGGCTGCTGGGTCATCAACCACATCGCCTCCACATAATCGGGCGCCCAGCCCCAGTCGCGTTGTATATCAATGTCTCCGAGAGTTAGTTTCTCTTTCGAACCCGCTGCAATGCGGCAGGCGACCGTCACAATCTTGCGCGTGACAAACCGCTCAGGGCGCATGGGCGATTCATGGTTAAACAATATTCCGCTACTGGCATGCAACTTATAGGCGTCGCGATAGTTGGCGACCTGCCAGAACGCTGTCGCCTTAGCAACTGCATAAGGGCTGCGGGGACGAAAAGCCGTATTTTCGTCCGCCGGCTCGCCCCCAGTGTCGCCAAAGCATTCACTGGAACTCGCATTGTAAAAACGGATGGAAGGGTTGATAAAGCGTATCGCCTCGAAAAGATTCAATGTGCCGATCGCGATGCTTTCCATTGTCTCCACAGGCTGCTCGAATGAAAGACCCACCGAACTTTGCCCAGCCAAATTATAAACTTCGTCCGGCTTAACAGTCGCCAGTACTGAAAGCACACTGCGAAAATCATTGATCGCCATCGAACATAGCGTGACTAGATTGGCAATCACCAAAAC